>CAZFLL010000033.1:0-30731 GCA_964519865.1 uncultured Chitinophaga sp.
GGTCAATAAATGGGACCTGGTGGATAAGGAAACCAATACGGCCCGGGATTATGAAACGGAACTCCGGAAACGGTTTGCCCCGTTCAGTGATGTGCCTATTTTATTTATTTCCGCCAAAGAGAAAACGAGGATCTTTAAAGCGATCGAAGTGGGACTGGAAGTGTATGAACACCGCCAGTACAAGATCCCGACTTCGCAGCTGAATGATATTATGCTGAAAGCCATCCAGGCTTATCATCCGCCGGTGGTGAGGGGAAATCCGATCAAGATCAAATTTATTACCCAGTTACCGACCCCGGTGCCTTCTTTTGCCTTCTTCTGTAATTTCCCGGATGATATCAAACAGCCGTATAAAAATTACCTGGAGAATAAACTGCGGGAAAATTTCAAACTGACCGGTGTGCCCATCCGTATCTTCTTCCGTAAAAAATAACCGGGTTACTTTGAGAAAAGACGGATCAGTTCTGTTACCTGCTTTCTGAACGCTTTCAGTTCTTCCTGCTGCTGCAGAATAAAACTGTTATCCTTCAGTTTGCCGATTACTTTTTCCATCTCCGCTTCTGTGTCGTATACCATTTTACGGAAAGGGTTCCTGTAATCTTTGGCGCGGGATTCATAAATCCCCGTGGTCATCCATTCTTTTGTACGGATGCTTTCCCCGAGTAAGCGGACCAGCGTCTTCCGGGTAAACCGGGATACACTCAGCTTTTGTATTTCAAGCAGGGCGGCAAATGATTGCTGAAATTTTTTTACCGGGTAGGCCGTACTTTCTTTTTTATAAAATGCATGGACTTCATCCCAGTCGTTGATTTTACCCTGACGGACAGAACGTATTAATGATTGAATGGCGGGCTCCGGAATCAGCTGGCCCCCGATATTTTTCCAGTCAGTGCGTTTGGCGTTTCCCGGCAATTTAGGTTGCAATTGTTTCCAGTCACTGACCCCGGTGCTTTCAATTAAACGGATCAGCTGCATGGTGCCATAGTAAGTGATCAGTTCTTTATACAGCCGGTATGCTTCGGGTACTTTGACCAGTTGTGTTTTACGTGGGGTGTTTTCAAATCCTTCAGCCAGTATTTCCAGCCCTTCAAGTGCTTCCGGATTTTTTTCCAGTAATTCTTCCCCTTTTTTCAGGAGATCCTTTTCGGCCAGTGTCTTTTTATTTTTCAGGGCCCATGCTTTAGCCACGGCTGTTTTAAAGACCGGTAGACTTTCAAACATTTCCTGTATACTGTCGGGTGCCAGGAAATCATATTCGATGACCTGTGACTTGTCCAGTCGTTTATCACGACTGGTATATTTCCCGGCATTCCTGGCCAGGGCATACATATTATACATAAACCAGTAGCCAGGCATGATTACCAGCTTATCCCGGCTGACATCATTACTGACCAGCGAGAAAGGGATGGGTATATTCAGTTCGGCCGGGAAATCGCCCTTGGCGATCAGCGTAAAGCTCGCGAATTTTGAATTGTGTTTTAAACTCACACAGAGCCCGGGCCAGAAACCACGTCCGGCAATAATCTCCCCGTCGGCTCCCCTGGAATTATGATTGGATCCGATGGTGGCACCTGCCGCCATATTGCTTTGTCCCTGTACAACGGCCGCACATAAGAAAGAATTATTATGGTGTTGTTCGTGGGCGGGGAAGATAAGCGAATTCAATACTTCACAACAGGAGATCGTGGAATTGTCACCCAGATAGGAATTGATCAGCCGGGCACCGTATTTCAACTGGGAGTTGGTGCCCATCATAAACCGTACGGCTTTCACTCCATAGAAAATCCGGCAGCCAAAACCCACAATACCATTAACGAGTTCACATCCTTCGCCAATCTGTGATTTTGCTTCCGGGGAGGAATTGATCGTGATATTCTTGATCTTATTGGCACCTTTCAGGTAGGCATCTGAACCGATCCAGGTATCTTTTACAATCTTACAGTTTTTGATCACTGTACGGTCGCCGATCTTGCCATAGTAACCACGACGTGTATCAAATTTTTTATCGGTGAACTCCCTGAACTGCTGTAGCAGTTTTTCGTCATCCCTGTACTTGGACCAGAGCCAGGCATCACCGGCCTGCATGTCATTAAAGGGTAATACACTCCGTCCCCCGTTTTCATTGCAGATTTCCATCCAGACCCGCACAGCTTCTTTTTCCCCTTCTTTCAGTACCCCGTTGCCGAATTTGGAGTGGTTGGTGGTGGCGAGTTCATTTATATTCACCAGCATCACATCATTCCCGATAATATAATGACTCATGAAACTCACGTTATCGATCACCACATTGTCTCCGATATCACAACTGATAATGGTACTGTTATAAATGCCCACCGGCATATGCAGGTTGTTGAACTCATGAAAGTAAGGCTCCAGCTTACCGATACGTACGAGTCCGAAAAACGAACATCTTTTTACCAGCAGGGGATCAAAGGACTCGGAGACAAGCACCTTATTCCAGTCATCCGAACTGTTATCATTTTTTTCCAGCAATTGTATTTCAACTGCGGTCAGTTTCCGGTAGCGGATACCACTCCGGTGCTGGATATTGCGGAGGTAATATTCATTTTTCCCTTTCGGAATAAATTCTTTGGGTATAAAACCGTAACCAAGGGAAGAAATGGCTTTTTTGGTAATGATGTTCATGTTGGTTGAATGGATTTACTCTACCGTAACAGATTTGGCGAGGTTCCTGGGTTTGTCCACATCACAGCCACGGGCCAGCCCGATATAATAGGCCAGCAACTGCAGGGGTATCACACTCAGCATCGGGGCCAGTATTTCATCGGCCTCCGGTACTACCATCACATCTTCGGAGAGGGAAGCTGAGGTTTCATCTCCTTCGGTGATTACTGCGATCACCCGGCCTTTACGGGCCTTGATCTCCTGCATATTGCTCACCACTTTTTCATGGAAAGAATCTTTAGTCGCTACAAATACCACGGGCAGGGTTTCATCCACCAGGGCGATCGGGCCATGTTTCATTTCTGCCGCCGGATAACCTTCGGCATGTATGTAAGAGATTTCTTTCAGTTTAAGTGCGCCTTCAAGGGCAACCGGGAAATTATACCCACGGCCCAGGTAAAGAAAATCATGGGCGTCTTTATATTTCTCTGCCAGGGCTTTGATATTATCACTGTGTTTGAGTGTCCAGGCTACTTTTTCCGGGATTTCCTGCAGTTCTTTCAAGAGGCTCATGTATCGTTTCTGTGGAATCGTTCCTTTGATATACCCGATCTTCAGTGCAATCATGGTGAGTACAGCCAGCTGGGCAGTGAAGGCCTTGGTACTTGCCACGCCGATTTCGGGACCGGCATGTGTATAAGCGCCGGCATGACTCATCCGGGCAATGGAAGACCCCACCACATTCACCACACCGAGGATGATAGCGCCATTGTTCTTGGCATTTTCAATGGCCACCAGGGTATCCGCAGTTTCCCCGCTTTGTGAAATGGCAATAATCACATCTCCTTTATTAATTACCGGGTTGCGGTAACGGAATTCTGACGCATACTCCACTTCCACATTGATGCGGCAGAGTTCCTCAAAAATATATTCCGCCACCAGGCCGGCATGCCAGCTGGTGCCGCAGGCCACCATTACAATCCGGTTGGCATTCATGATCTGTTCGGCATATTGCTGAATACCGCTCATAGTAATCGTTCCTTCCACCGCATCAAGCCTTCCGCGCAGGCAATCGTACACGGTTTGTGGTTGTTCAAAGATTTCTTTGAGCATGAAATGATCATAACCGCCTTTTTCTATGGCTGCCAGTTCTATATCCAGTTTTTGTACATAGGGCGTCAGTTTTTCATTCCCGAGATTCTTCAGGATCAGTTCATCCGGTTTTACAATCGCCAGTTCATAGTCATTTACATACACCACTTCTTTGGTGTACTCCAGCATGGGAGAGGCATCGGATCCGAGGAAATGTTCGCCCTTGCCCACACCGATTACCAGGGGACTTCCCTTACGGGCGGCAATGATTGTTTCCGGATCATCGGCCGACATCAGCAGGATCACATAAGCACCGGTTACCCTTTTCAGGGCTACCCGTACCGCTTCTTCCAGGGAACATTCATTGTTTTTCTTGATCTCTTCAATAAAATTCAGCAACACTTCGGTATCGGTATCGCTGGTAAACGTATAGCCCTTATTGATCAGTTCTTTTTTAAGCTGGCTGTAATTTTCGATTATGCCGTTATGGATCATGGCCAGCTGGCCGGAACTGGATTGATGGGGGTGCGCATTGCGGTCACTCGGCTCTCCGTGGGTGGCCCAGCGGGTGTGCCCGATGCCGATATGGGAATGCAGGTTTTTGCCAACGATGCTGTCTTCGAGCTCGGCGACTTTTCCTTTTTTCTTATAAACATGTAAACCGCCGTTTTGCAGCGCTACCCCGGTACTGTCGTAACCGCGGTATTCCAGCCTTTTAAGGCCTTTGATAATAATAGGGTAAGCTTCCCTGGGTCCGGTATAGCCAACGATTCCACACATAAGGTTTGATGGTTTTTTGCGTCAAATGTATCAATTTCTAAACATGCAAACGTTTGACTGCCCGCATATCTGTAAAGGTGCGAATTTAATTGTAGAAGTCAAAGCCTTAAGGCATTAAAGTAGGCTTCCGCTCAGCATGGCATAGGCCACCGAAAAGTAGATGATCAGCCCTGTAACGTCTACCAGGGTAGCTACAAAGGGGGCAGAACTGACGGCGGGGTCGGCCCCCAGTTTTTTGAGCAGGAGGGGGAGCATACTGCCTGAAAGAGTACCCCAGAGCACCACGCCAACCAGGGTTATAGAAACAGTTACCCCGATCTGCCACCAGTAAGCACCATATAATTCAGGGGCAAAGGAATGCCAGGCATAAATCCGGAGAAATCCGATCAGTCCCAATACGGTACCCAGCAGCAGGCCGGAAATAATTTCCCGGCGCATCACCCGCCACCAGTCTTTCAGGGTGATTTCGCCGACAGCCATGGCCTGTATGATCAGGGTGGAAGCCTGTGACCCGCTATTGCCACCACTGGAAATAATCAATGGTACAAATAAGGCGAGTACCACGGCTCTTTTGATCTCATCTTCAAAAAAGGCCATAGCCGAAGCTGTAAGTAATTCACCCAGGAAAAGGATCACCAGCCATACCACCCTTTTCTTAAAAAGCTTCATGATCGGGATTTCCAGGTAAGGTTCATTCAGGGCGGCGGTACCCCCCATTTTCTGCATATCCTCACTGAACTCTTCTTGTGTTACCCATAGAATATCATCGATGGTTACGATTCCAAGCAGTTTATTGCTTTTGCTGACAACGGGCAAAGCCACCCGGTTATTCATTTTGAAAACTTCAGCAGCACTCTCCTGGTCATTTTCAGGCAGCAGGGCAATGAATCGTTCATCCATTAATTCGGCTACTTTTTTATCCGGCGGGTTCAGGATAAATTCCCGGATCCGGATATCATCCAGCAATTCTCCTTTGTCGTTGATGACATAGATGACATTGATTGTTTCACTGTCCTTCCCGAATTTGCGGATGGTACTGAATACTTCCTCGATCGTATTCCACGGATACACATACACATAATCAGGGGTCATCAGCCTGCCGATACTGTTTTCCGGATAGCCAAGCAGGGAGAGGGTGACTTTCCGTTCATCGGGGTCAAGGAGTTTGATCAGTTCGCGGACCACATTGCTGGGTAATTCCTCCAGGAAATCGGTCCGGTCATCCGCCGGAAGTTCATTCAGCAAGGTAGCGGTGGTATTGGCGGGGAGAGCCCTGATCACGGACTTCTGAATCGACAGGTCAAGGATTTTGAACACACTGGCCGCCCGGTGTACGGACATATTGGCCACAATCTGACTTTGGAAATCAGGAAATTCGTGTACCAGGAAGGCCACATCACTGATATTCTGGTCATCCAGGAATTCACGGATTTTCAGCCGGTCTTCGGATTGAATAACGGCTTCAAATTGCTCAATTATGCCGGGTTGTTCCAGTTCCAATGCCATTTGCCAAAAATACGAACTGGGCTGCATACCTCCTTACTTGAAATAACCCGTTTGCCGGGGTTTGAATAATTCCGTACTTCGCACAGTATTAACAACGATTAAATGGTATTACCCTTTTTATTCATAGCACCAACAGAGAACCGGGGACGGGGTGTTTATACTTCAGAAGATATAGAAGAAGGGGTGGTGGTGGAAGTTTCACCGGTGGTGGTGATGAGTCTGGAGGAAAGAAAACTGCTGGATCAGACCCTCCTGCATGATTATATATTTGAGTGGGGGGAGGCGAAAGACCAGTGCTGTATGGCCATGGGTTATGTGCCGGTGTATAATCATTCCTATGCAAGTAATTGCGAGTACGGGATGGATTATGACCAGCAACAGATCAGTATTACAACTGTAAGGCCAGTAAAGGCAGGAGAAGAACTGCTGGTGAATTATAACGGTGACTGGAACGATAACACCCCGCTCTGGTTTGACGTGAAATAAAAAAACCGCCTGTTTCTGCAGACGGTTTTTTTTGGAATATTTTATACGTTTATTGGAAACGGATCTGTCCCCTGATCTCACCCCCGGGATAAGCGGCAGTATGCAGATTGATATAATAAACGCCATTGAGCAGGTCGGCTTCTTTAACCACTACATCATCCACCAGCAGGGTTCCTTTATAGGAACCACAGGAAGTATTGCTCACCGTTGCACAACGGGTGATGGCAGATGTAGAGAAAGTTTGCACGACTCCGGCATTAAAACCGGTAGGAGCCAGTCCATGAATGTGCGCAGCAGTAACGGCACCAGTTAAACCGGACCAGTTAATGGTATAGGTCAGAATTTTTGAGCTTCTTGTATAAAATACATCCATGGTACCAAGGGCGGAAGTGGGAACAGCCGGGTTTTCCATTGCACCGGTCATTGCAATACCGGTCTTGGAAAAATCAGAAGTCCGTTTGAGTTCAGCGTCTGATTCACAGGATGAAATCATAAACAGTGAAGCGACAAGGAACAGGGGTAAAGCAGTTAGTTTCATCAATTTCATGATTACGTTATTTGGGGTAAAAATAAGGATTTTTTTGGATGGGCAATATTTTTACAAAATAAGCTAAAACCTTGTGGGTAAACTGTTTATTTCAGGCGATTTTTTATTTCCTGGAGCTTCAACAAAGCCTCCACCGGGGTCAGGCGGTTGATGTCCGTCGCTTCCAGCAGGGTTCTTATTTCATCAAAGGTCTCGCTATGGGCATCGAAGATGGATAACTGCATCCTTTCGCTGTCTGCTTTTGAAGCATTGAGCCTTTTTAAGGTGTCCCCGGTTTCTTCCTGTACATGTTTGGTTTCCAGTTGCCGGAGGATATCATTCGCTCTTTCGATCAGGGCCGGGGGCATACCCGCCATCCTGGCCACATGAATACCAAAACTATGGGTGCTTCCACCCCGGGCCAGTTTACGCAGGAAAATAATCTTATTGCCAATCTCTTTATTGGTGACATGGAAGTTTTTGATACGAGGACATTTTTCTTCCAGTTCATTCAGTTCATGGTAATGGGTGGCAAAAAGAGTGATGGGCTGATGCGGGGAATCGTGCAGGTATTCTGCAATACTCCAGGCAATGGAAATTCCATCATAGGTCGAAGTACCTCTCCCGATTTCATCCAGCAGGATCAGGCTGCGGGAAGTGATATTATTGATGATCGAAGCGGTTTCATTCATCTCCACCATAAAAGTGGACTCGCCGCCGGACAGATTATCTGAAGCACCGACCCGGGTGAAAATTTTGTCGGTCAGTGGTAAGCGGGCTTCCGTAGCCGGGACAAAACTCCCGGTATGCGCCATCAGGGTGATCAGGGCGGTTTGCCGCAGCAAGGCCGATTTACCACTCATATTGGGGCCGGTCAGGATAATGATCTGCTGATTGTTTTTATTCAGTTCCACATCATTGCTGATATAGGATTCACCCACTGGTAAATGACGCTCAATAACCGGGTGCCTGCCTTCTTTCACGATCCATTCATCACCGGTATGCAATACCGGTTTCTTGTACTGATACAGTATGGCATTCTGTGCATGACAGGCCAGGCAATCCATAATGGCCAGTAAATTACCATTGGTTTGTACCGGGGCCAGGTAATCGGAGAGTTCATTCAGCAGGGCCTCATACAATTCAGCTTCTATCCGCAGAATTTTTTCTTCCGCACCAGTGATCTTTTCTTCGTATTCTTTTAGTTCCGGAGTAATGTATCGTTCAGCATTGGCCAGGGTTTGCTTGCGCATCCATTCCGGTGGTACTTTATTCTTTTGGGAGTTGGTGACTTCGAGGTAATACCCGAATACATTATTGAAACCGATCTTGAGGGAAGCGATCCCGGTACGTTCGGCTTCCTTACCCTGTAGCCGGGTCAGGTATTCTTTCCCGCTGAAAGCGATCTGCCGGAGTTCATCCAGTTCATTATTCACTCCTTCACCGATCACACCGCCTTTTGACGCCAGGGCCGGTGGGTTTTCATTGATCTCTTTAAAAATTTTATCTGCGATATATGGACAGGGGTTCAGCGCGTCACCAAGCCGTTTCAGGTATTCATTGGGACTACCCAGGCAAAGCTGTTTGATCATTTCCACCTGTTTCAGTCCGCGGGCCAGTTGCATCACTTCGCGCGGATTGATTTTCTTGAGCGGGATTTTAGAAACCAGTCTTTCAATATCCCCGCATTGTCTGATCGGCTGGGTGAGTTTATTCCGCAGTTCAGTTTCGCGTATCAGGTATTCCACGGTATCAAGCCGTTCATTGATTTTTTGTATATCCTTCAGGGGGAATACGATCCAGCGTTTCAGGAGCCGTGCACCCATGGGAGATACGGTATTGTCCAGTACACTCAGGAGGGTATGATTGCCTTCATGACTGCCAAAGACCAGTTCCAGGTTACGGATCGTAAACCGGTCCATCCATAAAAAATCTTCGCGGTCGATCCGTTGCAGGGAAACGATATGCTGGAGATTGGGGTGTTCGGTATCTTTCAGGTAGTGAATGATGGCGCCTGCGGCCGTCAGCCCGTTACGCATGCCATCCACCCCAAAACCTTTCAGTGAATGAGTCTGGAAGTGTTTTAATAAAGTATCTTCAGCATAACCTGCATCAAAAATCCATTCATCCAGGGTATAGGTGTACACTTTATTATTAAAATACTCTTTAAACTTTTTTTGCTGGTGACGCTGGAACACGACTTCTGCCGGTTTGAAACTCTGGATCAGTTTATCCGCATACTCCCGGTCACCTTCAGCAATCAGGAACTCACCTGTTGAAATATCCAGGAAGGCCAGGCCGAATTGTTCATGTTCCGCAAAATGAATAGCGGCCAGGAAATTATTGCTGTGGTGTTCGAGCAGTTTATCATTGACCGTGGTGCCCGGTGTTACCATATCAGTAACCCCTCTTTTAACAATTCCTTTGGCGAGCTTTGGATCTTCCAGCTGATCACATATGGCCACCCGGTGTCCGGCCCTGACCAGTTTATGTAAATAGGTATCCAGCGAATGATGGGGAAAACCTGCGAGTTCAGCCGAAGATGCGGCCCCGTTATTCCGTTTGGTCAGCGTGATTCCCAGGATCTGCGAAGCCAGTATGGCATCCTGGCCAAAGGTTTCATAGAAATCCCCCACCCTGAATAAGAGAATAGCATCCGGGTATTTCTGTTTAATAGCCCGGTGTTGCTGCATCATTGGTGTATCGGAACCTGTTGCTTTCGCCATATATAAATAGCCTGCCGGCAGTTATTAAGCTGTCCCGGCGGGGGGTGACAAAAATAAGGAACTGTTTATGTAAGAACGGGTCTTTCCGCATCTGTTGAAAAAATAAAGCAGTCATGAAAAAACTTTTTGCCCTGACCGGGCTCCTTTTATCCGGCACCCTTTTGCCTGCCCAGGTAGTAACCCCCGATACCGTAAGGGTTGATGCCAGTATCAATAACGCCACTGTCTACTTTGGTTATGGGGCCGAACTGACCCATGAAACCAGGGCCAAAGTGGAGGCCAATACCAAAATTATTATTATCAGCCAGCTCAGTACCAGTGCGGATATCAACAGCCTGCAGGTTAGTGTCCCCGAGGACGTGGCCCTGTTGTCCCAGCGATACAGTGTGTTTTACCCGACCCTTCCGGCCACTGTAAAAAGCCGGGATGTGGAACGGCTGGAAGACAGTATCCAGTTGATGAGTAAGGAAATCAGCAGGCTGGATAACCTGGTGCAGATTGACCAGGAAGTGCTTACGAAAACCGGTTCCCTTATCGAAGGAGCTATGAATAATATCGGGGATAAAACCATTTCAGGGGAAGAACTCCTCAAACTGGTGGAGTATTATACAGCCAGGATCGAAAAGATCAAAAATAACATGTACAATAACCGGCAGCTGATCAACCAGGCGAATATCCGGATCGCGGAGATCCGTAAACGGATTGCGCTTCTGACTGCTGTAACGCCTGTAAAGCAACGACCTTACGGACAGGTGATTCTGCAGGTGATGTGTAAAAAAGCCGGAGAGATTCCGGTACAGCTATCTTATTATACCAATAATGCCGGTTGGGTGGCTGTTTATGATGTGCGGGTAAATTCAAAGACCAATAAAGTTAAAATGGTGTATAAAGCTTCCCTGACACAGACCACCGGGCTGGACTGGAAGAAAACAAAACTCACCCTGAGTACCGGTACGCCCAATTTTGGGGTGACAGCCCCTGTACTTACACCATGGTACCTTCAATTATATGTACCGGGTATTTATACCGACCTGGAAAGAAGGGCCATGCAGGGCAATGCCACCAGGAATTTTGTGCAGTCTTATGCCAACGATAAAGCCCTTGCTGAAGAAGTAGTGGTGAGCGGCTACGGGGAAATGAAAGTGAAAAAGCAACTGGATGATGTGGATCCAAGCACTGTTCAACAGTATACCAGCCTGACACAGGGTCAGCTTAATACCAGTTTTGAAATCGATCTGCCTTATGATATTTCCAGTGACGGGCAGTTAAACAGTGTAACCATCAAAGACCAGGAAATCTCCTGTGTACTGAAAAATTATGCCGTACCAAGAATGGATAAGGATGCCTACCTGCTGGCCGAAGTGGCCGACTGGCAGAACCTGGACCTGCTGCCCGGGGATGCCAATATTATTATGGATGATACCTATATCGGTAAATCCGTGATTGATCCGAACAGTACCGCGGATACTTTAAACCTGTCACTGGGCCGTGACCGCCGTCTCGCCGTGAAACGTTCACTGGTGAAAGAAATGAGCAGTCTTAAAACCAGCGGAGGCAATACTAAACAGGTATTTACCTATGAGATCATTGTAAAAAATAATAAGATCACCGATGTTAATTTATTACTGAAAGATCAGTATCCTCTGAGTACAATCAAGGAAGTGGAAGTAAAACTGGAAGAGGGTGGGGAGGCCATGGTGAATGCCGAGACCGGAGTGCTGACCTGGAAGATCGACCTGAAACCCGGGGAAAGTAAGAAAGTGAGGTTCAGTTACAGTGTGAAGTATCCGAAGGATAAGAAGATTGTTAATTTGAAGTAGAGTGTAGAGAATAGAAAATAGAGAGAGGAGAATGGGGAGTGGTGAGTGGGGAATGGGGAGAGGGAAATAGGTAAGGAAGGATGCTAAAACGTTTGAATTTATGTAGTTAATGTTTGTATTTCCGGCTCTCTGCGTTTTCTGCACTGCTGAGGATTTTTACTATAAAGTATATATTATTTTATTAATGCCGGTACAAAATGTAGGCTTTGTACCGGCATCAGTTATTAAATGAGGCTAAATAGTTAACTTTAATTTTTAGCACCATATGAAAAGGCTCCATACACTCCTCCTGGCGGTATTATTTTTTGCCACAGCATCAGCACAGGTTCTGACTTCTTCCAACCTGCCTATTATTGTGATTAATACAAACGGACAGGAAATTCCGGATGATCCGAAGATCACTGCGGACATGGGCATTGTATATAACGGGGAAGGAGTCAGGAATAAAGTGACTGATCCCTTCAATCATTATAACGGGAAGATCGGGATTGAGGTGCGGGGTCAGTCTTCGCAGATGTTCCCAATGAAATCATACAGTATTGAATTATGGGATAATGCCGGGGCATCGTTGGATAAATCTTTATTCGGATTGCCCAAAGAAAGTGACTGGGTATTATATGCGCCTTATACTGACAAGACGTTGATGCGGAACTTCCTGGCGTATACTTTTTCCCGGGAAATGGGCCATTGGGCTGCCAACTGCCGGTATGTGGAAGTGGTGGTCAATGGGGACTACAAAGGGATCTATGTGTTTATGGAAAAGATCAAAAGAGGCAGTGGCCGGGTGCCGGTTTCAAAAATTGCCACAACGGATGTATCTGGCGATGCCGTTACCGGCGGGTATATATTTTCGATTGATAAGGAAGCCGATGGCTGGTATTCTGCAGTCTATCCGCCCTATGGCACCAGCGGACAAAACATCCGGTATTCCTATATCTATCCGAAACTGACTTCGATAGTCACGGCACAGCAAAATTACCTCAAAAGTTATGTGGATAGTTTTGAAGCCGCCCTGAAAGGAGATCAGTTCCAGGATAAAATCACCGGTTGGAGAAAATTTGCGGATGAAGCCTCTTTTATTGATTATTCAATTGTGAATGAACTGAGCCGGAATGTGGATGGATACAGGCTCAGTGCCTATTTTAATAAAGACCGGCAGAGTAAAGGCGGTAAAATATTCGCAGGCCCGGCCTGGGATTATGACCTGGCTTTCAGGAATGCCAACTACTGTCGTGGTGCTGAAACCACTGGGTGGGCTTACCAGTTCAACCGGGATTGTCCGCAGGATTTCTGGCAGGTACCTTTCTGGTGGTACCAGTTCGAAAAAGACAGTGCTTACCAGTCGGCTTTCCGGTGCCGCTGGAAACAGGTACGCGAAGCAAGTCTGAGTGATACCCGTATTTTTAAGTTGATTGATTCTGTGGTGGCTTTAACGGCTGAAGCACGTACCAGGCATTTTCAGCGCTGGCCCATCCTCGGACAATATATCTGGCCCAATCCCCAGCCAATTCCAGCCACTTACGACGGTGAGATTTCTTCCCTGAAAGAATGGCTGACCGCCCGTATCAGCTGGATCAGTTCAGCCATACCGAATGCAGGTCCTTGTTATGATTATCCGGCGGCTGAAAAAGCATCCATTATTGCCCATTTTTACCCCAATCCGGTGGAGGATAATTTTTCCCTGGATATAAAATCAAAAATCACCCAGAAAATGGTGGTACGGATCACGGATGCCGCTGGCAGAACAATGCTGAGTCAGTCGTATAGCCTGCATTATGGGGAGAATTTCTTTACCATCCAGACAAGCCAATGGGCACCGGGCATTTATGTCTTTTCCTACCAGGCGGATAGCGGGGAAAAAGGCATTAAAAAGCTGGTCAAACAGTAGGCCCCCGGCCCTTAACTTTGCGCCATGCGAAAACTGAGCATGGCCGAACTGGGACGAAAGTCAGTAGCAGAGTTCAAGGCTTCTGAAAAAACACCGATCATTCTTGTACTGGAAAATATCCGCAGTGCCTATAATGTGGGCAGTGTGTTCCGTACCTCCGATGCCTTCCTGGTCCAGTCGATCTATATAATCGGCTATTCGGCCAAGCCCCCGCATAAAGAAATTAAAAAGACAGCCCTCGGGGCAGAAGAAACAGTGGACTGGAAATATTTCAAAACAACTGCCGAAGCCATCGCTTTGTTAAGAGAAGAGGGGTTTAATGTGTATGCCGCCGAGCAGGCCGAGGGCAGTTATAAACTCAATGCGATTGGTTTTGAACCGGAGGAAAAGATCGCCGTGGTATTTGGCAATGAAGTCACCGGGGTTGAGCAATCCACCATCGGGTTATGCGACGGATGCCTGGAGATTCCGCAGCTGGGTATGAAACATTCGCTGAACATCGCCACAGCAGTTGGTGTGGTATTATGGGAACTTGTCCGGACCCGAATTAATGCATCTTAGCGGGCACTCATTACTCATTATTCATTACTCATTTGCATGACCAAGGTAAAATCATACTTAAGCCTCATCAAATTCTCGCATACGATTTTTGCGATGCCCTTCGCGTTAATCGGTTTTTTTCTTGGTTTATTCAAATTGGAATATGCATATTCAAAAATTCCCGGTTGGGACTTATATGTTGGCCCAACACAGTGGAACCTTAACAGTACCATTAACTGGGGATCCGATTCAGGGTTCACACCTGATTCTTTACTAGGTAAAATGATGACATTTGGTAATTCACCAATTCAGCTTTGTATTCAGTATTTTTTATTAGTTGTACTTTGTATGGTCTTCGCCCGCAGCTCGGCCATGGCCTTCAACCGTTACCTCGACCGTCAGTTCGATGCAAAGAATCCACGTACTGCTGTACGGGAAATACCTGCCGGGGTAATCACTCCAAAGAACGCGTTGGCCTTTACTATTATCAACTGTGTTTTATTTATCGCCTGTACCTGGTTTATCAATTCCATTTGCTTTTACCTGTCACCGGTGGCCCTGGCCGTGGTGCTTGGGTATAGTTATACCAAACGTTTCACCCCGCTTTGTCACCTGATATTAGGAGTGGGACTATCCCTTGCTCCGATCGGAGCCTACCTTGCCGTGACTGGTCAGTTTGCTTTATTGCCCATTCTTTTTTCCATTGCTGTTATCTTCTGGGTCAGTGGCTTTGATATTATTTATGCCTTGCAGGATGAGGAGTTTGATAAATCCAACCAGCTGTATTCCATTCCAGCCTGGTTGGGAAAAGGGAAGGCCCTGCTTGTATCAGAGTTCCTTCACCTGCTGAGTGCGGCGGCTGTGGTCTATGCCGGGGTATATGGTCATTTCAGCTGGTTATACTGGATCGGGGTGCTGGTGTTTATCGGGATGCTGGCCTATCAGCATTCTGTGGTTAAACCACATGACCTCAAACGGGTGAACCTGGCTTTTATGACAGCCAATGGAATCGCTTCGGTGGTTTTTGCCCTCTTTGTGATCGCTGATCTTTTCATCAATAAATTATAATACCCGTGGCAAGAATAATTTGTATTGATTATGGCGGTAAACGCACCGGGCTCGCAGTTACCGATCCGTTACAGATCATTGCCACCGGACTGACCACCGTGGAATCCAGGACACTGATCCCATTTCTGAAAGACTATTTTGCCCGGGAACCGGTGGAACTGATCGTTATAGGGGAACCGAAGAACTGGGATGATACCGATACCCATGCCACCCCGCTGGTGGAGAAATGTATTAAAGAACTGCAGAAAAATTTCCCATTGATGCCAATCAAGAAAGTGGACGAACGTTACACCTCCAAAATGGCCAAAGACGCGATGATCGAGATGGGGATGAAAAAAAAGGAACGCAGGAATAAGGCATTAGTGGATGAGATCGCGGCGGCGATTATGCTGCAGGAATATTTAAGAAGTCTATAGTCGTTAGTCATTAGTCGTTAGTGAATACTAAGAAGTTTATTCAGATCATCTTACTTAGAAGGTTTTGATATTTAAATACTGATGCTTTTTTGAGCTTTGTGTGTTGGTCCTTATTTGGTTCTTGGCATCTTCGGTTCTTGGTGCTTTGATAACAGGTATCTTGGCTTCTTGGTTCTTTTTTTTGTAGTTTTGCAATATGATTTTACCCATCGTAGCATACGGCCACCCGGTACTGCGGAAGCTGGCGGTTGATATTACCCCTGATTATCCCCAGCTCGATAAATTTATTGAGGATATGTGGGAAACCATGTATGCCAGCAGTGGTGTGGGTCTGGCAGCGCCACAGGTAAACCGGGATATACGGCTCTTTGTAGTGGATACGGAGCAGATGTTTGCCGGGATGAATGATGAAGAGCAGAAAGAATACCCGGATGCACCAGGTTTAAAATCTGTATTTATCAATGCCCATATCGTGGAACTGGATGGGGAAGAATGGTCATACAATGAAGGCTGCCTGAGTATTCCCAAGATCCGGGAGGATATCTACCGCCATGAAACCGTAACGCTGGAATATATGGATGCTGATTTCCAGTCTCAGAAAGCTACTTTTTCTGGTCTGACCGCCCGGGTCATCCTGCACGAGTATGATCATATTGAAGGCAAACTTTTTATTGATCATATCTCCCCGTTGAAGCGGAAATTAATGAAAGGGAAACTTAACGATATATCCAAAGGCAAGATCAATGTGGATTATAAGATGATGTTCCCCGGTTAATCCATGAACAGACTCCTCACCTTATTTCTGTTAGTTACCTGTCTTACCAGTGCCGCCCAGGAAAATGAAGATTCCCTGGATAACCAGCGACTGGCCAAAATGGTCAGCCTCAGTGAAGTGATCATCCGCAGCGATCTCAATGTGGCCCGGTTTATCAACCAGGTTAAAAATGATACCACTTTTTATAAAGCTTTCCGGAACCTCCATGTATTGGGTTTCACTTCCTGGAATGATATCCGGATAAAGGATAAAAAGGGACATATCCAGGCTGCCCTGATGAGTAAAACAAAGCAGACCAGGGCCAATGGCTGCCGGACCATGGAAGTGCTGACAGAAAATTCCAGCGGTGATTTTTATGACGACAATCACGGGTTCAATTATTATACGGCTGAATTATACGCGGGACTATTCTTTACCAATGGAAAAGTGTGTGGCGAGAATAATATTGTGAAAGGAGTGGATTTCAATCCACGTTCGGCCAGCGGGATGGCCAAACATAAACAGCAGCTGAAAATGCTTTTCTTTAACCCGGGTAAGAAGATTCCCGGCATTCCTTTTATCGGGGATAAGATCGACATCTTTGATCCCGACCGCGCCGAATACTATGATTTTATTATTGATTACGGGGACTATGAAGGACAGTCCTGTTATGTATTTACCATCAAAGCCAAGGAAGATCTTGGTGGCAAGAAAGATAAAATCGTGATTGATAATATGGTGACCTGGTTCAATACCCGCACGATGGAAGTGATGGCCCGCAACTATGATATGAGCTATAATGCCGGTTTATACGACTTTGATGTGCATATGGAAGTCCAGATGACCAAGGTAGGAGAGCTGCTCGTTCCTAAATTACTCCGCTATATCGGCAACTGGGATGTGGCATTCAAGAAAAGGGAGAGGGGGGTGTTTACGGCGACTTTATTTGATTTCCAGTAAAGTTGATTTGTTGACACGTTGATAAGATAACAGGCGCCTTCTAAGAAAATTACCTTGTCAACCTGTTAACCTTTCAACTTGTCAACTTATCAACTTTTCCCCGCATACCGTCTCCACTTCTCAATCACCCCTTCAATATCCTCCGGCAATGGAGATTCAAAATGCATTTCTTCCCCGGTGGTTGGATGTACAAAGCCAAGTGTTTTGGCATGCAGTGCCTGGCGCGGGCAAAGTGCGAAACAATTCTCGACAAACTGTTTGTACTTGGAATAGATCGTGCCTTTTACAATTTTATCCCCTCCATAAAAGTCGTCGCTGAATAATGGATGCCCGATATACTTCATGTGTACCCGTATCTGGTGGGTACGCCCGGTTTCAAGAATACACTGTACTAAGGTGACATAGCCGAACCGCTCCATCACTTTATAGTGCGTGGTGGCGTCTTTGCCATGGTCCCCTTCAGGATAGGCTTCAAAGAGTTTACGGAAGCGCTGGTGTCGTCCCACATGGGCAACGATGGTACCGCTGTCCTGTTCCATATCCCCCCAGACCAATGCCACATACTGGCGCTTTACCGTATGGTCAAAAAACTGTTTGGCCAGGGCCCGCATGGCTTTGTCTGTTTTAGCCAGTACCAGCAGACCGCTTGTATTTTTATCGATACGGTGTACCAGCCCGAAACGGGGTAATATATCTTCTGAGATGCCTGGGTTTTGTTGCTGCAGGTAATAAGATACCCCATTTAAAAGGGTGCCTGAATAATTCCCGCTGCCCGGGTGTACCACCATACCTGCCGGTTTATTGATCACCATCAGATCGGCATCCTCATACACAATATTCAGGTCCATTTTCTCCGGTACCACATCCGTTTCATCCGGACTCATATCCGAATAGATCACGACCTGGTCCTGGGGCTTTATCTTATAATTCGGTTTTACCGGGATTCCGTTCACCAGTACCATTCCCAGGTTCATCGCCTGTTGAAGTTTATTACGGGTGGCCCCTTCGATGCGGTTGGACAGAAATTTGTCGATCCGCAGGGGTTCCTGGCCCTTGTCGATCGTTAACGTGAACCGTTCGTAGAGTTCATCACTGCCTTCATTGTTCTCCGGTAGGAGCTGATCCATTTCGTCCTGCATAGCCGGCAAAGGTAACGGATGGAAATTTGTTGGTAAATTTGCTTTTTCCGATGGATAAACAAAATGTCATATACCGGGATCTCGGGCAGATGAATTACCAGGCAGCCTGGGACCTTCAGGAATCCCTGCTGAAGGAGAATGTACGCCGGAAATCAGACAAAGAAGGAGGGGAACCGACCCAACACTACCTGCTTTTTGTGGAGCATCCGCCTGTTTATACGCTTGGAAAGAGCGGGAACAAGGAAAATGTGCTGATGAGTGATGAAGAATTACAGGCCAATCATATCGAGTTCTTCCATACCAACCGGGGAGGGGATATTACCTTTCACGGACCCGATCAGCTAGTAGGTTACCCGATCCTGGATCTGGAGAAATTTTATACAGATATCGGCAAATACCTACGGAATATTGAGGAAGTGATTATCCGTACCATGGCGGAATATGGAATCAAAGGGGATCGTTCCTCCGGGGAGACAGGTGTATGGATAGATCCGGACCTGCCGGGTAAGGAGCGGAAGATCTGTGCCATCGGGGTGCGCTGCAGCCGATGGATCACGATGCATGGTTTTGCCTTTAATGTAAATACCGATCTGTCTTATTTCAACAACATAATTCCCTGCGGTATTGTCAATAAGCAGGTGACTTCCCTGCAAAAAGAGCTGGGTCGTATGCTGGACATGGAGGAAGTAAAAGAAAAAGTGAAACGGAATTTTGAACACGTATTTGAAACGGCCCTCAGCTCAGAAATCCTTCTCTAAATAGAATTTGTGCTTTTCCAGCAATTTCCCGTCTTCGTAGATTTCAAAACGGAACCAGCCGGCATGGAAGAAATTGGCCTTGTCGATCCGGAAGGTTCGGGTCTTCAGTTCCTTTAATTCAAACAGGAGGGTATTATCCTCTTCAAAAAAACGGATCGTATATTTTTTAGTGGCATCTTCCGGCAGGTTAACTTTCACATACCCGTCTTTATTGGTGTAAACATAGAGGGAGGGTACAAAGGCGGTGGGCCTGTTTTTAATTGTAACGGCATTCGGCATGGAGGCTGAATCGCCGGTCTGGAAAGTACCTAAACGGATCACGGCCGGGCTGGCCCGGGTGAGGGAATCCAGGATCAGCAATGAATCAAGCAGGGTGATCTTGCCAAAATCCTTCCGGTCAATATTACTGAGTCCGGCTTTCAGCCGGAGCAGGCTGTCCCGGGATAAATTGCGCAACATGGACGTATCCGCGAATAATCGTTGCTGGGTGTAGCTCGTATCATTTTGAGGCTTTTTTGCCACACTGAACAGGTATCGCCCGCCTTCCAGCATTATATAAAGGCGGTAAAACTGCTGACCATTGGGCGCTTTATTGTCTACATAGCCGTTTTGTGCTGTGGTAGGGTCGGCCATGGTTAAAATGGTCTTATATCCCTTGATGCTGTCAGATGAACGTTGAATACTGAGTTGCCGGATATCGGGGAAGTTATTGGTCCAGCTGACGACGATCCTGTTTTTGCCTACATTTTTCAATGAGAATTTTGGCAGGGTATCCTGGGCAAACAGGGTACTGCCGGAACAAATGGTAATCAGGAGGAAAAAATACAGGGGTCTTTTTTTCATATTGTATGAACGGAATAGCATTCCGGCATATTCACCGGTGAAAAACAAAGATAGGTTCCTCCCCCAGAATTTCTAAAATATTAACGATCCCTTTTGTAAAGAGCGGTTTCCCTGCAAACCTCCGCTGTGAATCAGCAGGATTTTACTGCCGGGAGGGAAGTAATTTTTCCTGGCCAGCTCGTTTACCGCAAAACAGAGTTTCCCGGTATAAACAATATCAGTGGGGATCCCCGTCTGACTGTAAATATCATTCATAAAGTCCAGCAGGACATTATTGTGTCTGGCAAATCCCCCAAAATGATAGTCATGGATAATGATTGGTTCAGTGATGGGTTTATCGAGTAATTCCTTTACAGCGGATTCCAGGGCATGGTTGTTTTTCATGGCACTGAACCCAACCACGGCTGTATGTTCCCCGCATCGGTTTATCAGGCCTGCCATCATGGTACCTGAACCGACCGAACAGCAGATATGCGTGTATACATCCGGGTTAACAAAATCCAGTATGGAGGAAGCCCCTTTAGCCCCGTAAGCACCATAGCCGCCTTCCGGCACCAGCTGGACTACAGCGGGGTCAATATTGCCTGGTATACTTTTATGCCGGTAATCCTCCCTGCTGGTAAAATATAACTGCATGCCCATCTCCATGGCCTGCAGCAGGGTGGTGGAAAGTTCAGGAGCTTCCTCGCCGCGGATGATTCCTGCTGTTTTCAAACCATACAACCGGCCGGCAAAAGCGGTGGCGTGAATATGGTTGGACCAGGCCCCTCCAAAAGTTACCAGTGTGTCCTTGTTTTGTTGCCGGGCTTCATCAATATAATAACGGAGTTTGAACCATTTATTACCGGACAGCACAGGATGCAACTTGTCCAGCCGCAGTATGTCGGCCGAAATCCCCTTTTCACTCATGATTGGTAATGCGTAAGGGTCTGTACTTATATGCTCCTGATTTATATCATGCATGTTTCTTAAACTCTTGGCGAAATTAGATTAATTTTGCAGGGCAAAACAATCAGTATGAAACCAACATTGGTAATATTAGCTGCCGGTATGGCTTCCCGTTATGGCAGTATGAAACAGGTCCAGGGCTTTGGCCCCAATGGCGAAACCATTATGGACTATTCTATTTATGATGCGATCCGCGCCGGATTTGGGAAAGTGGTCTTTATTATCCGGAAAGAATTTGCCGAAAATTTCAAAACCATATTCGAACCAAAATTAAAAGGCAAAGTAGAAACCGAGTATGTATTCCAGGAGATGGAGTACTATACAGAAGGGTATAAAGCGCATGCTGACCGTACCAAACCCTGGGGAACGGCCCATGCGGTACTTTGCGCCAAAGAAGTGGTGAAAGAACCATTCGCCGTTATTAATGCGGATGATTTTTACGGAAGCAATGCGTTTGAGAATGCGGCTGCTTTCCTGAAACAGGGCTGTAACGAAAACGTATATGCGATTGTAGGGTATGACCTGCTTCGTACCTTATCTGATCATGGAACGGTGAACCGCGGGGTGTGCGGGCTTGATGCAGACGGTAACCTGGCCACCGTGACAGAGCGGATCAATATTGCAAAGAAAGACGGAAAGATTCTTTGTGATGACGGGCTGGAACCCAAAGAACTTTCCCTGGAAACAAGGGTGTCCATGAATTTCTGGTGTTTTGATCCTTCTTTCTTTGCCTATACGCAGAAACTGTTTATTGAATTCCTGCATGCTTCCGGCCAGGAATTAAAATCTGAATTTTTTATCCCGATTGTAGCGGATCAGTTTATTAAGGAAGGCGGGAAAGTGGAAATTATCCCCACCACCTCAAACTGGTTCGGGGTAACGTATAAAGAAGATGCCCCCTTTGTGCAGAACAGCCTGAATACCTTAATTGAGCAGGGAGAGTATCCCGCTAAGCTCTGGTAAGCATATTATTGCTTTAAACGAAAGAAGCTGTATCAGGTGATACAGCTTCTTTTTTTTCTATAGGGATAATCTTTTCTTAGTTCACTTTTACCATAAACACATAGTCTTCCACTTTCTCCACTTGTTGCTGGAATTCCAGCCCTGCAATGGTAGAACGGTTGTTCAGTTTGATCCGTTGATAACTGCTGTCCTTTTTCAGGTCTTCAAGCACTTTGTAAATCTGTTTGCCCTGGATGGCGAAGGAAAACCCTTCAGCATTCTTCTGTCGGCCGTTCAGGATACCGATCACTTCGCCTTTTTTATTAAGGATCGGGCTTCCGCTGTTACCCTGGTTGGCGGTCAATTGCAGCTGACAACTGAGTGTATCGCCTTTATATCCTGTTTTAGAACTCAGATAGCCCTGACCGTAAACCACTTCATTGCGTGGATAGCCCAAGGTAAAGATGGGTTCTGCCAGGCTACCGGATGTACGGCTGATGCTGTAGGGGATGGATTGATAGGGCTTGAAGGATTCATCATCGATCTTAAGGATCGCGATATCCCGTTCGGCGTCTATATAGACAACTTTGGCGGTATATTCACCACGGCCGTTTTGTACCGCGATATTATGGGCGCCATCCACTACGTGTACATTGGTCACCAGGTAGCCTTTGGTGTCGATAATGAAACCAGTTCCACCTGTTGTATAAACGATTGTGTTGTCCGAGCGGCTTATTTTATTCTTTACATTATTAATTTCCTGACCCTGGTCTTTGGTGGTCTTTTCAATAACATTAATCTTACCTTTCAACTTTTCAAGTTCTCCGGTGGCAGTCTGAGGTGTTATGCTCCAAACCAGTGCACTGATCGTCAGGGTAGTGATTCCCGCAATGGATGCGGCGATAGCGGCCACCCGTTTGTATCTTTTCCAGAGGTAAACCACTTTGGCTTTGCCGGTCAGGCGGGCAGAATTGATCTTGCCCTGTTCGGCGAGGTCGGTATGCACATCATGCAGGGTTCCGCGGAATTTTTTCCATTCCCCGAACCGGTTCATCTGCTGCAGGAATAATGTATGCTCCACCACCAGCTGATCGATCTCCGCATTTGTCTTTCTCAGGTTCTCAAAATGGAGCCGTTCGTCAGGATTCATCTCCCCACGGATATAGCGTTCCACCGCCTCAAGTACTTTAATATCACCCATTTCCGTTCTCGTTTTTATAATGACTAAAAAATATCTTTTTCAACCGCATCAGGCATTTATACTTCTGGTTCTTGGCATTATCCGCATTGGTATACCCAAAATTGGCGGCAATGACCTGCATATTCTGTTTTTGCAAATAATACGCTTCTAACAGGCTTTTGCAGGGTTCTCCCAGGCTGCTGATGGCTTTGTTCATCATTTCAAACTCGGCATCTCTCTTCTCATGGTCTTCCATATCCTCATCCACGGGAACCGGGGATTCGAGGTCGTCGATCGGAGGTGAATATCGGTTTAAATGCTGTAACCTTTTGAGCCACAGCCGTTTGCTTACGGAATAAATATAGGTCTTAATCAGGCAGTTGAGCTCAAAGGTTCCGGAACGCACTTTTTCATACAACACAATCATGGCTTCCTGGAAAATATCTTTGGCATCGTCTGCAGAGCCGTTGTTGTTGATTATCAAGGACTGAATCATGTTATAATTCTCCTTGTAGATCGTTTCAACGGCCTTTTTGTCGTTTACGGCTAATCCTTGCAGCAGGTCCTTTTCGTTAATCGCTTGTTTCACATTCCCTTATTTAATACGGGTTTTTAAAAATAGTAACCCTTTTGCACCCTAAAAAAAAATTTTAACAAACCCGGGTTACCTTTTCCCGTTTTGGGTATAAAAAGCGAAATATTTCAAACAAAACAAAAAAATCATTGAAAATGAAGAAATTTCTGGCTATCGTAGCTATCGCTTCTTTCGCAGTAGCTTGTAACAACAGTTCTGAGTCTAAACCCGCAACTGACAGCCCTGCTGTTAAAATCGACACTCCTGCTGCTCCTGTAGTAGATACTCCTGCAGTTAAAGTTGATTCTCCTGCAGTTAAAGTTGATTCTCCTGCTGTTAAGAAGTAATTCATTTAGCAAGCAAATCATTGAAGGCCGTCCCCGACCGCGGGGTCGGCTTTTCTTTTTTAGTGAAGTCCGCAAGTCCGAATTCAGTGTCTTCAAAATGTAATTATTTTTCGGATGGCGGAGTCCATCTTTCGGGCTTCCGGACTTTCTGACTTCCCGACTATCCCTGAAAGCCTACCTTTGCGCTTTATTTATACCAATAATATTATCAAGTGAACAAATTTCAAGAACTGGGTATTGAGGAAGGATTGCTCCTTTCCATCGAAACCTTAGGTTTTACCCAGCCCACCCCGATCCAGGAAAAAGCCATCCCGGTACTGCTCCAGGGAACCAAAGATTTTATCGGACTGGCCCAGACGGGCACCGGTAAAACGGCTGCTTTCGGATTACCCCTCCTCCAGTTAATCAATAAAGAAGATCGTTTTCCCCAGGCCCTGATCGTTTGTCCTACCCGGGAGCTCTGTCTGCAGATCACCAGCGACCTGGAAAAATTCAAGAATAAAAAAGTATCCGTGGCGGTTACTGCCGTTTACGGGGGTACTTCCATCAGTATGCAGATCCGTGACCTGAAAAGAGGAACGCATATCGTGGTGGCCACACCTGGCCGGCTGATCGACCTGATCGAACGTAAGGCGATCAACCTGGAACAGATCCATTATGTGGTACTGGATGAAGCAGATGAGATGCTGAACATGGGTTTTAAAGAAGATATTGAGTTTATCCTGAAGAATACACCCAACCGGCAAAGTACCTGGTTATTCAGTGCCACCATGCCGGCGGAGATCCGCCAGGTGAGTAAGCGCTATATGGACAAACCCTTCGAAATCACCATCGGTAAAATGAATGAAGGGAATGTGAATATTGATCACCATTATTACATGACCCAGCACCATAACCGCTATGAAGTGTTGAAGCGGATCATTGATTTCAATCCGGGTATTTATGGGATTGTATTTGCCCGCACCAAGGCCGATACACAGGATATTGCGGAAAGACTGACCCGTGAAGGCTACGATATTGACGCGATCCATGGTGACCTGACCCAGCAGCAACGGGATAAAGTGATGGGCCTGTTCCGTGACCGCAGTGTAAAACTGCTGGCAGCCACTGATGTCGCCGCCCGTGGTATTGATGTGCAGGGTATCACGCACGTGATCAATTATGAATTACCGGATGATGTGGAAGTATATACTCACCGTAGCGGCCGTACCGGTCGTGCCGGTAACAGTGGAGTTTCTGTTTCAATCGTTACGCCTAAAGAAGTGTACCGCCTGCGCCAGATCGAAAAACTGGTGAATACCAGGGTACATAAAATGGATATCCCCAGTGGCAAGGATGTCTGCCGCAAACAGTTTTTCTCCTTTATTGATAAAATGCTTGGAGCGGATATCAGTCATGGTGAATACGAGACCTATATTCCGATCCTGCGTGAAAAATTTGCCGCCGTGGAGAAGGAAGAAATTTTACAAAGGGTGGCCGCGCTGGAGTTTGACCGTTTCCTGAAATATTATGAAAATGCCGCAGACCTGAATATGCGGGATGCCGGTAAAAAAGCAGACAGGGGCGAACGTGCTGAACGTGGTGGTGCTGGTGAACGTTTCCAGCAACGGGATACACAGGGAAGAAAGTTTGGTGGCGGTGGAGGATCTTATCAACGACTGTTCGTAAACCTCGGCACCAAGGATGGATTTTATAAAGCGAGTTTCCTGCAGTTTATCCTGGATATGAGTGACCTGAAGAAAGATGTACTGGGTCGTATTGATATGAAAGAGATGAACAGCTGGGTGGAAATTGAACCCGGGGCTGCTAAGAAAATGATAAAAGCGATCGACGGTAAGAACTACCGGGGACGTAAAATCAGGATGAACGACGCGGAAAGCGGTGGCCGTTCAAAATAATTTAAAAATAGTTGTTGGTTATAACGTACGCAAAACCTACATTTGTTTCATGACATCAATGAGATCATTTTTTGGCACTTATTTTTATTACTTCTTTTTTGAAAAGAGGCCGGGAATGCTTTTGTTGAAAATAAACTGAACAACTAAGAAACATCAACATAAAGAATCCCGGCCAAACGGCCGGGATTCTTGTTTTAAGAGGCCCCTCCAAACCTCCCCTAAGGGGAGGCTTAGAGTCCAGAAGCGGAAATTGAAAAATAAAAATGAAACAATAAGAAGTGTATGAATAAACGGGTTTCCATACAGGGTTATGAAGGCAGCTTTCATCAGGTGGCGGCGCAATTATTTTACGGCAAGGATGTGGACGTGATTCCATGTGATACCTTTCGTGAAGTGATCCGTATTGCTTCTGCTAAAAAGGAAAGTGAGGGCGGGGTAATGGCCATTGAGAATTCCATTGCCGGAAGTATCCTGCCAAATTATAACCTGCTGCAGAAAAGCAACCTGAAGATCATTGGGGAGATCTATCTCCAGATCCGTCAGAACCTGCTGGTGAATCCGGGGGTGAAACTGGAAGATATCCGGGAAGTGCATTCCCATACCATGGCCCTGCAGCAATGCTATGATTTCCTCGATAAACATAAATGGAAACTGGTAGAGACTGATGACACTGCCCTGAGTGCAAAAAATATTCACCAGCACAAAAGCAAACATGTGGCAGCTATTGCCAGTAAACTCGCTGCTGAATTATTCAGCCTGGAAGTGCTGGCCCCGAATATCCATACCATGAAAAACAATTATACGCGTTTCCTGATGCTGGAACGGGAGGAAACCGCATTGCCCGTGACGGATGCCGATAAAGCATCGCTTACCTTTCATACCGATCATTCCAGGGGCAGCCTGGCCGCGGTACTGACCCGTATTTCAGCAGGAGGAATCAATCTCAGTAAACTGCAGAGTTTCCCCATACCGGGCTCTGATTTTAAATATGCTTTTCATGCGGATATGGAATTTGAAAACCGGGATCAGTTTGAGCAGGTACTGAAAGAAATTGGACCGCTGACGGAAGAGGTCAAAGTGTATGGAGTGTATAAACGGGGGCTCTGGAAATAGTTCGTAGTCAGTAGTCGGTAGATAGTAGTCGGTTTGACTAAAAGTGAAAGTTTGTAATATAATTGAATGATGAGAAATGGAAAGTGGATTACTAAGAAAATAAATACTCATTAATCAATGTTCATTTGTCAATGTACAATAGTTGGAAAATAAAGTATTAATATGAAAATTGCAAAAAGACTGGAAGGCATCGGGGAATACTATTTCTCGCAGAAACTGCGGGAGATTGAAGAATTGAATAAACAGGGCAAAAAGATCATCAACCTGGGCATTGGCAGTCCGGATATGCCTCCGCATCCGGAAGTAATTCGTGTATTACAGGAAGAATCTGCAAAACCGGATGTACATGCCTACCAGTCATACAAAGGCTCAACCGCTCTGCGTAATGCGATCAGTGAATGGTATAAAAACTGGTATGGTGCCGACCTCAATCCTGAAACTGAAATACTGCCGCTTATTGGAAGCAAAGAAGGGATCATGCATATCTGTATGACTTACCTGAATAAGGGCGATGAAGCACTGTTACCGGATCCTGGCTATCCCACTTATACCAGTGCGGTTAAACTGGCCGGTGGGAAATGTGTGTTTTATACCTTGAAGGAGAAAAACGGGTATAAACCGGATTTCGAAAAGCTGGAGAAAAAAGGGTTGAAAAAAGTAAAACTGATGTTTGTCAATTACCCGCAGATGCCCACTGGTCAGTTGCCCAGTCCGGAGATGTTTGCGCAACTGGTGGCTTTCGGAAAAAAACACAATATCCTGATCGTACATGATAATCCCTATTCCTTTATCCTGAATGACCAGCCGCTCAGCCTGTTATCGGTTGCCGGGGCAAAAGATACAGCCATCGAATTAAACTCCCTGAGCAAGTCGCACAATATGGCCGGCTGGAGAATCGGCATGCTCTGCGGGGCAAAAGAACGCATTGAAGAAGTGCTTCGGTTTAAAAGTAATATGGACAGCGGTATGTTCCTCCCCCTGCAACTGGCTGCTGCAAAAGCATTGTCCTTGGGAAAAGAATGGCAGGACGAAGTCAATGATTCCTACAGGCAGCGGAAAATGAAGGCAGAAGAGCTGTTAACATTATTGGGTTGCAGGTTCTCAAGGCAGCAGGCGGGTTTGTTTTTATGGGCTCATATTCCGGGTGGCTACACCGATGGGTATGCCCTGAGTGATGAAGTGCTGTATGGCGCCGGTGTATTTATTACACCCGGGGGTATATTCGGGAAAGGGGGAAATAAATTTATACGGGTGAGTTTATGTGCTACGGTGCAAAAATTTGAAGAATCAATTATCCGGATTCAGCAGTCAAAAATTCAAATGAAGTAAAATGGAACGGAAAAAAATAGCCATTGTGGGGGTGGGACTCATTGGTGGTTCACTGGCCATCCAGCTGCACGAGAAAAAAATATCCTCCCGGCTGATCGGGGTGGAAGCCAATGAGGAACATGCGGCTAAAGCCCTTGAACTGGAACTGGTGGATGAAATATTGCCGCTGGATGAAGCCATCCGTGCTGCGGATGTCATCGTTTTAGCGATTCCTGTTGACAGCATGGTATCATTATTGCCTGCTGTGCTGGATAAAATCGACCGCCAGATCGTACTGGATCTCGGTTCAACCAAATCTCAACTGGTGGAGGCCATTAAAGATCACCCGAAGAGAGGCCGGTTCAGTGCCACTCACCCCATGTGGGGTACAGAGTACAGTGGTCCTGCGGCAGCGGTCAGGGGCGCCTATGAAAATAAGGCGGTCATATTGTGTAACCCGGAACAAACCGATGCGGATGTAATGGAGTGGGTGAGGCATATGTTTACCAAGATCGGTATGCGGCAGCTGGAAATGGAAGCGCAGGCACATGATCTGCATGCGGCATACGTCAGCCATATTTCGCATATTACTTCCTTTGCCCTGGCCAATACAGTGCTGGAGAAGGAGAAAGAGGAGAATGCCATTTTTGAACTGGCTTCTGCCGGTTTTGAAAGTACAGTAAGGCTGGCCAAAAGTAACCCGGCCATGTGGGTGCCCATTTTTTTACAGAATAAAGTCAATGTACTGGATGTGCTTAATGAGCATATTGAACAGTTGAAAAAATTCAGGGACAGCATCCGGGATGATAAGACGGAAGAGCTCAGGGCGTTAATTGAAGAGGCGAATAAAATCAGGCGAATTATTAAGTGATACTGAATTTTAAAAACAGGGATAAGTTACTGGGTGTGGCTGCACTTGTTTGTTTTCTAATGGGAGCAGCCAACGCCCTGGAGTATTTTTTTGCAGGTATAGGTTATCTCCGTAAAACAACCGGCGTGGTGGAACAGGTGGATCACCTGGTTCATACGGGCTCCAGGAACAGGCTTTATGCTGAAACAATTGTAAAACTGGAAGGACTCAGTAAAGCATATAGCCTGTATGATAATGCGATGGACGGAGGTAATCTTGAAGTGGAAAAAGGGGATACCGTTACATTATATACGGCAAGGTTCAACCAGTACCTGTATAATTTCCAGCTGGAAGGAAATATTTTTTACGCCACCTGGAGAGATAAACTTTATAACAATACCCTGAATTGGAAATCCGGTGCTTTTTACTATATGTGTTTATTTGGGGGGATGGCTTTTTTCTTAACATTAATGTACCTGGACCAGGTGAAGAATATTTCTATCAGCAACTGGTTCCGGAAACGATTTCTGAATAAAAAAGGATACTGATCATAATAATTTAAATTTGTAGAATGCAAACAACCGAACAGACAAGCAATGCGGCAGCCCAGGCTGCCTGGAACAAACGGCCACTGATCATCAGCGGTCCCTGCAGCGCAGAAACAGAAGAACAGGTGCTGGCCACTGCCCAGCGGCTGTCCGCTACCGGAAAGATCGATATGCTGCGTGCCGGCATCTGGAAACCCCGTACTAAACCCGGTATGTTTGAAGGTGTGGGAGCAAAAGGATTACCCTGGTTGCAACAGGCTAAAAAGTTAACCGGGCTGCCAACTACCGTGGAAGTGGCAACCGGCAAACAGGTACAGGATGCCCTGACATTTGATGTGGATGTATTATGGATCGGGGCCCGAACCACCGTTAACCCATTCAGCGTTCAGGAAGTAGCAGATGCTCTCCGGGGAGTGGATGTGCCCGTGATGATCAAGAACCCGATCAATCCTGATCTCGAATTATGGGGCGGGGCTGTAGAACGTGTAGCCCGTGCCGGGGTAAAACAAATCGGGCTGATCCATCGCGGATTCAGTTCCTATGGAAACTCTGAATACCGCAATGCACCTATGTGGCACCTGGCCATTGATATGAAATTAAAATATCCGGGCCTGCCCCTGATCAACGATCCCTCCCATATCTGTGGCCGTCGTGAGATACTGCAGGAAGTCATGCAGCGGGCCATTGACCTTGACTATGACGGACTGATGATTGAAAGTCATATTGATCCGGACAATGCCTGGAGTGATGCCAAACAACAGGTTACCCCGGAGCGACTGGCGGAGATGCTGGATCATATCATCTGGAGAAAAGAAGATGTGAACTCAGAGGAATACCATGCCGCGCTGGAAGCCTTGCGTCAGAAGATCAACCACCTGGATGATGAAATGATGCAGATACTGGGTCAGCGGATGAAAATTGCAGAACAGATCGGGCAGTATAAAAAAGATAACAATATCACTATCCTGCAAACGGGCCGGTGGAATGAAATCATCGACAGGGCCAGTGCCAAAGGCGAAAAAATCGGCCTGAGCAAGGAGTTTATCACCCGCTACCTGGATGCTGTGCATATGGAGAGTATTAATCATCAGAAGAA
>CAZFLL010000033.1:30831-38232 GCA_964519865.1 uncultured Chitinophaga sp.
CGGCAGTCAGCAACAGTCTGAAAATTGAAATGTCTTTAGAACAGGATAATGAAACAACTAAAAATTAAATTCTCAGTTTCTTCCACGGATTTTTATTTTGCCGGGGGCATCCGTCAGCTCCGCAAGATCACGGATCCGAAAGCAACAGTCATCATCACGGATCAGCATGTATATAAGGCCCATGCCAAACGGTTCAAGGGCTGGAATACCATTGTGCTGAAAGCCGGGGAGGATTTTAAAGTCCAGGGCACCGTGGATGCAGTGGTGGAGACATTGATTAAAATGGAAGCAGACCGCAAAACCACCCTGGTGGGAATCGGGGGAGGGGTTATTACTGACCTGACCGGTTATATTGCTTCAGTATATATGCGGGGGATCCGTTTTGGCTTTATCCCGACTTCTGTACTCGGACTGGTTGATGCTTCTATCGGGGGAAAGAACGGGATCGATGTTGGACAATATAAAAATATGGTGGGGGTGATCAGGCAGCCTTCCTTTATCCTTCATGATATGGCTTTCCTGCAATCACTTCCCGGGGAAGAGTGGGAGAACGGGTTTGCTGAAGTGATCAAACACGCCTGTATAAAGGATGCGGCCATGTTTGCTTCACTCGAAAATAACAGCCTGGCCAGCTACCAGAAAAGCAGGAAAAGTATCTGCGACCTGGTGGAACGCAATGCCCTGATAAAGATTAAGGTGGTACAGAAAGATGAATTTGAAAAAGCGGATCGCCGCCTTTTGAATTTTGGCCATACCCTGGGACATGCACTGGAGACCCAATACGATTTACTCCATGGACAGGCCATTTCGATCGGTATGACCTATGCCTGCCATATTTCTGAAAAGTTAACCGGCTTTACACAAACAGAACGGGTGGTCAGTGTATTGGAAAAATATAACCTGCCGACCTATGCCAGCTTTGACAAACAGAAAGTATTTAATGTGTTGAAGATGGATAAGAAAAGGGAAAGGGCGGAAATGAATTATGTGCTGCTGGACCGTATCGGGAAAGGCGTGGTTAAAACTATTTCATTAAAAAAGCTGGAGAGCATTATACAATCATTCTAACATGGTCGTAACAATACATCCTTCAATGCTCAGTGGCAATATACAGGCACCGGCTTCCAAAAGTTCGATGCAAAGGGCCTGTGCCGCCGCCTTACTGCATAAAGGGGAAACCCTGATTCATAATCCCGGTCATAGTAATGATGATAAAGCCGCCCTTGACATAATTGAACGGTTGGGAGCTAAAATTGATGACCGCGGAGAACTTTTATTGGTTCAAAGTAAAGGGATCAGCCCGGTAAAGGAAGAAGTGAATTGCGGGGAAAGCGGACTCAGTATCCGGATGTTCACACCCATTGCCGCACTCAGCAAACAACAAATAACGATCCATGGAAGCGGCAGTTTACTGACCCGGCCGATGGACTTTTTTGATGAAATACTGCCACAGTTGGGAGTAAGCATTCAAAGCAATAAGGGCAGACTCCCGATTGTTCTAAGAGGACCGCTGCACCCCGAAAACATTGAAGTGGACGGATCACTCAGTTCACAATTTTTAACCGGGTTGCTGATGGCCTATGCTGCAGCCGGAGCAATGGATGTATCGATTCATGTAAACAATTTAAAAAGCCGTCCCTATATTGACCTGACCCTGGATGTTATGAAGCAATTCGGGTTGAAGCTTCCGGAGAACCGGGATTACCAGGAATTCTATTTTGGGAAATCCACCAATTCTATGACATCCGCTGAATCCATTAATTATACAGTGGAAGGTGACTGGAGTGGTGGCGCCTTTCTTTTAGTGGCCGGTGCTATAGCTGGTCCGGTTACTATCAGGGGACTGGATCTGTCATCGAGCCAGGCAGATAAAGCGATCATTGATGCGCTGATGTCGGCCAATGCAGGTATTGCTATGGATGCCAAAGGCATCAGGTTACAACCTGCAAAAATGAAGGGATTTGAATTTAATGCAACGGATTGTCCCGATCTGTTTCCGCCACTGGTTGCCCTGGCGGCTTATTGCCAGGGGGTGACTACAATAACCGGGGTTAGCCGCCTGGAACATAAAGAAAGTAACCGGGGGCTGACCTTGCTGGAAGAATTTGGCAAAATGGGGGTGAAAATTGAACTGGACGGTGATCAGATGCGTATCGCCGGTAATGGTCAGGTAGCCGGGGCAAAAGTACATTCCCGTCATGACCATCGTATTGCCATGGCGGTTGCCGTAGCCGGGTTAAAAGCAACGGGTGATGTGACGATTGAACAGGCCAATGCGGTGAAAAAATCCTACCCCGATTTTTTCCGTGACTTGAAAAAACTGGGGGCTGCTGTATCTTTACCTTTTGAGTCATTTAATCTTTAAATAATAAACGTGAATTCATTCGGCCGGCTTTTCAGGGTGTCCATTTTTGGTGAATCACATGGTGAATCAGTGGGTATCACTATTGATGGTTGTCCGGCCGGTTTATCCCTGCACGCCAATGATCTTTTACCTGACCTTGAAAGAAGGAAGGGCGGCACCCAGAAAGGAGCCACCCCCCGGCAGGAGGCTGATTTTCCTTTTTTTAAAAGCGGAGTATTCAATAATAAAACAACAGGTTTTCCCATTACCATTTTGTTTGAGAACAACAATACAAGGAGTGAGGATTATAATAAACAACGTAGTATACCAAGACCTGGCCATGCGGACTGGGTAGCCCAACAGAAATTCGGCGGTAATGAGGATTACAGGGGAGGAGGACATTTCAGTGCCCGGCTTACCACTGGCCTGGTGGCGGCTGGTGCTATTGCGAAAATGCTGATGACCGGAGTAAGTTTCGCGGCAACGGTCACTGAAATTGGCGGAGAAAAGGATACGGAAAAAGGGCTGCAAAAAGCCATTGACGCAAAGGATTCAGTAGGAGGAATCGTGGAATGCCGTGTAACTGGTTTACCTGCAGGATTGGGAGAACCTTATTTTGATTCAATTGAATCTGTATTATCGCATATCCTGTTTGCCATTCCTGCGGTAAGGGGAGTAGAGTTCGGGACCGGATTTAAAGCCGCCACGATGTTTGGCAGTGAACATAACGATGCAATAGAAAATATGTCGGGCAAAACCAGGACCAATCATGCCGGTGGGGTGGTGGGCGGCATCAGTAATGGAAATGAACTGGTCTTCCGGTTGGCAGTGAAACCAACCTCTTCCACACCCAGGATACAGAACAGCCTGAACTGGGACACCGGTGCCACAGAAGATTTTTCTATAAAGGGCCGTCATGATCTTTGTGTGGCTTTACGAGCTCCGGTGATCGTGGAAGCCGTGACAGCAATTGTACTGGCTGATTTCATGTTGCTTGAACAAAAAATTAAACGCGTATTGTAATGCCTGTAATTTATCATGTAACAACTGCTGGTGATTGGGAAGCCGCCCGGCAAAAAGGGGCTTATGAGCATCCTTCTTTAAGGGCAGAAGGCTTTATCCATTGTTCACAGGAAAACCAGGTGGCCGGTGTGCTGGAACGGTATTTTGCCGGGCAGTCATCCCTGGTTAAACTGGTAATAGATACCGACAGGCTGACCAGCCGTTTTGTTTTTGACTGGTCGCCGTCCACCAAGGATACATTTCCTCATATTTACGGTCCCATCAACCTGGATGCGGTGACCAGTGTGATTCCTCTTTAGTTCCATTTTTTACTGATTCACAAACCTGGTTTTTTCAATATGCTCATCCTCCGGCTGACGACTGTTTCGGCCTATGTGGGAACAGATGGGTGTGCTTTACCCTGGATAATTCAGAAAGGGGTAGCCAAAAAAATCAGGTAAAGGATTCTGTGAATATTGAAACGATTGACTATTTTGTAGTGCATACTTTTACACCTGAGCAGGTAAGTCAGTCAATAAACCATTAAACAGGCCACCAGCCAGTCTCTTTATGATCAGAAAGACGTTGTACCCGCTTATCTATTTAGTAGCTACTGTATTCTTAATTGCCTGTAAGGGCAACGGTCAAACCGTGGATACCACAGCCGCCAGTCCCCAGGAATTAAAAAGGAAGGAAGGGGAATTAATTGAAAGCTACCTGCAAAAAGCAATAGCTGACAGTGGTAATACCGGGGATAGCCTTGTCCGGCTTTTTACGCCTGCCCTGCTTCAATCCTTTTACCAGCCGGATAATTATACCGTTTATTGGAGCCAGGACCAGCAATGGATACCCGCAGCCGACTCGCTCATCCGTTTTATCCGCGACGCCCGGTTATATGGTCTTTATCCGGAAGAATATCATAATACTGCATTGAATTCGATCTGGAATGAGATCGGGGCAGATAGCCTGTCGAAGACTGTTCGAAGGGATGCCCGCTGGTGGACCGCGGCAGATCTTTTGTTTTCGGATGCCCTGGTGAAAATTATTAAAGATATTAAACTGGGCCGGCTGCCCCAGGATAGTGTCAGCCTGAGAAAGGATTCAATACTGGCGGATCAGTTTTACCTGGACCATTTGAAAGAAGTGAAAAGGGAGGGGCTGGCAAAGATGGTTCACGGGCTGGAACCTGTAGCCAGGGGATACCAGTTACTTAAGGCCGCCATACCTGATTTTCTCTCAAAGGCCGATTACTCGAAAACGTACACCCGTATTCCCTATCCGGAGAAAGATACCCGGCGGTTCAATGCAGCTCTCCAGAAAAGATTAGTGGAAGAAGGGCTGATGGCAACGGATAGTATCGCAGCAGATTCAGCACAACTGGCCAATGCGGTAAAACTCTTTCAGAAAAAGAGAGGTATTACTGTTGATGGCAGGGCCGGGGAGGGAACAGTAAGGATGCTGAATACCGATGACCGGGAAAAATTTGCCCGCATTGCGATCAGCCTGGATAAATACAAACACCTGCCTGAGACCATGCCAGGGAGATATATTTGGGTGAATACATCTGCAAATTATATGGAGGTAGTTGATGGTAATGAAGTGAAAATCAGCTCGAAAGTAATTTCCGGAAAACCGAAAACAAGGACACCACTGCTGACCAGTGCTATTTCTTCGATTATCACTTATCCGCAATGGGTACCCCCTCCCAGTATAATACAAAAAGAGATACTTCCGGCTGTAAAAAAGAACCCCGGATACCTTGCGAAGAAAGGGTTCAGTCTCCTGGATAAGGACGGGAATGAAGTGGATCCCTATACGGTGGATTGGTCTAAATACTCCAAGGGTATGCCTTATAAAGTAGTGCAGGGGAGTGGCGATGCCAATGCACTGGGAATCATCAAATTTGTCTTTGATAATAAATACTCGGTTTACCTGCATGATACCAACCAGCGCTACCTGTTTTCCAATGCCATGCGCTCACTCAGTCATGGTTGTGTCCGGGTGCAGGAATGGGATAAACTGGCCTGGTATATCCTGGGTAGCGACAGCAGCCTGGCCGGAGGCCGGAACACGGTAAGGATCGATTCAGTAAAATCCTGGCTCAGAAGTAAACAGAAGAAAACGGTATCACTCCGTAACAAAGTGCCGGTTTTTATACGCTATATAACCTGTGAGGGAGTAAAAGGGAATGTGGTGTTTTATGATGACGTTTACGGGGAGGATAAATTTCTCCGTCAGCGGTTTTTTGGGGATAAATAAATTTAACCTGAGCCCGGTATAGCCAGCCCTGGCCCAAACCCGGGAAATTTCAAAAAAAAAGCTTTCCAAAACAGTGAATATTAACTAAATAATTTATTTTAGGATATTAAACATACCTGTTATTTTTGCCGAGATTAAAACCAAACTATCTCTTTATGAAGAAGATATTATCTGCTATTGTTGCATTGTATCTGATCGTGCCTGCCGCAAAGGCCCAGGATGATGAAATCAGGCCTAAGGCTATTGGTGTTAGTTTTTTTGTGAATGACTTTATTACTCCTGATAGAATCCGCACCACTTCTCTTAGCCAGGTTATCAGCGCCAAGCGTTTTGCCAAGATCCGTGAGATGTCTCCCGGTCTGGCCATAACCTATTTTAAAGGCATCAGAAAGCATCTCGATGTAGCAGCTTCCATCGGAGGTTCTTTCGTTCGCTACCCGATGCCGAATAAAACTTTTGATGATAATAACCTGCTGTTGGAATTTAATGCCACTGCAAACCTGAAGCTGACCACTGAAAAGTATTGGGTACAGCCTTACCTGATTGCCGGGGTGGGTGCACATAAATACCTGGGTTATTACGGGGCTTATCTGCCTGCCGGTCTGGGTGTGAAAGTGAACTTTTTTGATGAAGCACATTTATTCATTACCTCTACTTACCGGGTACCTGTAACGACTGAAACAGCGAATTATCACCTGCAGCACAGCATCGGCTTTGCCGGCCGCCTGGGCAAGAAAAAGGAACCCGTTGTAATTGCCCCTCCCCGTCCTCCGGCAGATACAGATATGGATGGTATCATCGATAGCCTGGATAAATGTCCGACGGTGAAAGGAGTGGAAAAATACCAGGGTTGCCCGGTGCCTGATACTGATAAGGATGGCATTAATGACGACGATGATAAATGTCCCACAGTTCCCGGTCTGGCCCGTTACAAAGGATGCCCGGTTCCTGATACGGATAAAGATGGTATTAATGATGAGGAAGATAAATGCCCGACTGTAGCTGGTGTGGCCCGTTACCAGGGTTGTCCTGTTCCGGACACTGACGGCGATGGTGTTAATGACGAAGAAGATAAATGCCCGACCGTTGCCGGTGTAAGGGAAAACAGCGGATGCCCGGTAATCACTGAGGAAGTAAAACAGAAAGTAAACACAGCCGCAAAGAATATCCTGTTCCTGACCGGTAGTTCTAAACTGCAGGCAAAATCATTTAAGGGATTAAATGAAGTGGTGGCGATTATGAAAGAGAATCCTGCCATGAGCCTGAATGTGGATGGACATACCGATAATGTCGGAAACGATGACAAGAACCTGACCCTTAGCCAGTCACGTGCTGATGCTGTAAAAACATACCTGGTTAGTAAAGGAGTAGATGCAAGCCGCATCACTGCTACTGGTTATGGTGAAACCAAACCGGTTGCCGACAATAAATCAGCTGCCGGTCGCCAGCAGAACCGCCGTTCTGAGCTGACACTGAGCTATTATAAATAAGGAACCAACTACTTAAATTTTCAAAAGTCCGCTTTTCAAAAGCGGACTTTTTTTGTGCTGTTAAGAGAAGTATGGGTAAGTTAATATCGTAAAAAATTGATAATCAAAAAATTGTAGAATTAATTTTTGACTTTTCCACAGAACAGATTCCCGGTGAATGAGGTATTTTTTTTCCCGAATTTCCTCTACCTTTGCGCCGCCATTAGGAAGGCCAAAAGTGAACAGAACGGCGGAACCAGGGGTTTTTCTTCAAGTGGCGGTCTATGAGAGTCTAATCTACCATATCAGCTGATTGTCCCGGCCCCG
>CAZFLL010000034.1:0-35305 GCA_964519865.1 uncultured Chitinophaga sp.
GGATACCCATGGACTGCCCATTGAACTGGGAGTGGAGAAGGAACTGGGGATAACCAAAGAGGATATCGGGAAGAAGATTTCTGTTGAAGACTACAATAAAAAATGCCGGGAAGCGGTATTGCGCTATAAGGATAAATGGGATGATATCACCCGCAAGATGGGTTACTGGGTGGACCTGAATGATCCTTATATCACGTTCAAAAACGAATATATTGAAACCCTGTGGTGGCTGCTGAGTGAGCTCTATAAAAAAGGATTACTCTATGAAAGTGTGAGTATCCAGCCTTATTCCCCGGCCGCAGGTACCGGGCTGAGTTCACATGAACTCAACCAGCCCGGCACGTATAAAGATGTAAAAGATACCAGTTGTGTGGCCATGTTCAGGGCCGTACAGGATGCCAAAAGCCAGTTCTTACATGATGCCGTACATGGCGATGAGGTATTCTTCCTCGCCTGGACGACCACTCCCTGGACCCTGCCTAGCAACCTGGGACTGACTGTTGGAGCCCATATTGATTATGTACTGGTGAAAACATTCAACCCTTATACTCATCTTCCGGTGAACGTGGTACTTGCCAAAGCGTTGCTGGGTAAATTCTTTAAGGAAGAAGGGAAGGATGGAGATTTTGAAAACTACAATGAGAAAGTAAAAGTATTGCCCTGGTCTGTAATTACTGAATTCAAGGGAGTGCAGATTGAAGAATGCCGGTATGAGCAGCTGATGCCTTATGATGCTAACAGTGCCGTTCATGCGGGGGGTGATCCTTTCCGCGTACTGGTGGATACATTTGTGACCACTGAAGACGGTACCGGTATCGTGCATACGGCTCCTGCCTTTGGTGCGGATGACTATAAAGTGGGTAAGAAATACGGCATCGGCATCCTGACGATGGTGGATCGTACCGGGAAATTTGTGGATGGACTGGGTGAATTCAGCAACCGCTTTGTAAAGAATTACACAGATGATCCCAACTATGTCGATGTCAATGTTGATATAGCTGTTAAACTGAAGAAAGAGAACCGGGCCTTTAAAGTAGAAAAATACGAACACAGTTACCCGCATTGCTGGAGAACGGATAAGCCGGTATTGTATTACCCGCTGGATGCCTGGTTCATCAAAACCACGGCGATCAAGGACCGGATGGTGGAACTCAACAAAACCATCAACTGGAAACCGAAGTCTACTGGGGAAGGCCGTTTTGGTAACTGGCTGGAGAATATGGTGGACTGGAACCTGAGTCGTTCCCGTTATTGGGGTACCCCACTCCCGGTATGGCGCACTGAAGACGGTTCCGAGGAAATCTGTATTGGCAGTATCGCCGAATTAAAAGATAATGCTGAACGGGCCGACTCGCAACTCGCCACTCGCAACTCGACACTTCTTTCTGACAACTTAGATCTCCATAAGCCCTATGTTGATGAGATTGTACTTATCAGCCCAAGCGGCCAACCTATGAAACGGGTGCCGGACCTGATCGATGTCTGGTTTGACAGTGGCGCCATGCCTTATGCCCAATGGCATTTCCCGTTTGAAAATAAAGAGACGTTTAAACAATCCTTCCCGGCTGATTTCATTGCGGAAGGAGTGGACCAGACCCGTGGCTGGTTTTATACCCTGCATGCCATTGCCTGCCTGGTTTTTGATTCGGTGGCCTATAAAACCGTGGTGAGTAACGGGCTCGTGCTGGATAAGAACGGGAATAAAATGAGTAAGCGGCTGGGCAATGTGGTGGATCCATTTGAAACCATTGAAAAATACGGGGCCGATGCCACCCGCTGGTACCTCATCACCAATGCTTCTCCCTGGGATAACCTGAAATTTGATATTGAAGGTATCAAGGAAGTACAACGGAAATTCTTCGGGACCTTATATAACACCTACCAGTTCTTTGCCCTTTACGCCAATGTGGATGGCTTTGCATTTAAGGAAAGCTATATCCCGGTAAAAGAAAGACCTGAGATCGATCGTTGGATTCTTTCTTCCCTGAATACAGTAATAAAGAAAGCAGGTGATTTCATGGATGACTATGAACCTACCCAGGCAGGTCGCGTGATAGAAGATTTCGTGGATGAACAGCTGAGTAACTGGTATGTGCGCCTCTGCCGCCGCCGTTTCTGGAAAGGGGAGTATGAACAGGACAAGATCTGTGCTTACCAGACCTTGTATGAATGCCTGGAGACCCTGGCAAGACTGGTTGCCCCCATTTCACCTTTCTTCAGTGATGTATTGTTCCGTAATCTCAATGCTGTGACCGGCCGGTTCACCGTGGAATCGGTACACCATGCCGATTACCCCGTTTATAATGCCGCCGTGGTGGATACGCTGCTGGAAGAAAGAATGCAGCTGGCACAGGATGCCTCATCCCTCGTGCTTTCACTCCGGAAAAAAGTAAATATTAAAGTACGTCAGCCCTTGCAGAAAGTGCTGATCCCTGTATTAAACCCGGCCATGAAGGAACAACTGGAAAAAGTGGAGGACCTGCTGAAAGCCGAGGTGAACGTGAAGGAAATCGAATACCTGGGTGCGGACAATACCTTTATCCGGAAAAAAATCAAGCCCAATTTTGTGGCACTTGGGAAAAAACTGGGACCGAAAATGAAAGCGGTATCCACAGCTTTATCACAATTCACCCAGGACGATATTATCTTACTTGAAAAAGAGGGCCAATATAATTTGTCAATTGATGGCGAACCTGTAATATTACAAATCGCTGAAGTAGAGTTGAGCAGTGAGGATATTCCGGGCTGGACAGTTGCCGGAAAAGGTAGCCTGACCGTGGCACTGGATGTAACGGTCACTCCCGAACTTGAAGCGGAAGGACATGCCAGGGAATTTGTCAACCGGATCCAGAAAATCCGCAAGGATAGCGGGTTTGAGCTGACAGACAGGGTGGATATAATGGTGGCTGCACCTGACGGATTAAAAGATTCGTTAGCTCAGTTTAAAACCTATATTTGCGCCGAAATTCTGGCCGATAAGCTGGATATCGTGCCGGAGATCAACGATGGCACCGAGATCGATATTAACGATGTATTGCTAAATGTGATTGTTTCAAAAAAAGGGTAATTTATGGCAACTAAAAAGAACGCCCGCCCCGCCGGCGGGAAACAGGCTCCTAAAAAAGCCGCCAAACCCGCCCCCAAAGCTGCCTCTAAAAAACCGGCAGCAAAGAAAACTGTGAAAAAATCTGCACCCAAACCCGTGGCTAAAAAAGCCGCCGCAAAACCAGCCGCTAAAAAACCGGCCCCTAAACCCGCGCCTAAGCCTGTAGCAAAAAAGCCGGCTCCGAAACCTGCGCCTAAGCCAGCCGCTAAGCCAGCTCCGGTTCATGCTGTTAAACCGGCCCCGGCCCCGGTGGTTCCCAAACAGGAAGCCCCAGCGGTAAAACCATTGCCCAAAAAACCAGGATCCGTGGATCCGAAATCATTGGTTTCAATAAAACCGAAAGTTCAGCCCGTGATCAAAAAAGAACCGCCGAAAGCAGCAAAGGTGGTGATACCTAAAACAAGTACCCGCAACTCGGTAAAGTATGAACCCGAGTTCACTAAATCCGTATTAGATCAGACTATGCAACAGTACAGTTCCGGACCCACTATGAGGTATTCCGATTCAGACCTCGCCGAATTCAGGGAGATTATCCAGCGTAAATTAGATGCCGCTAAAAAAGAGCTGGCCTATCTGCAGGGATTAATTACCCGTAAAGATGAAGGCGGAGATATGGACGAAGCCCGTTACATGACCATGGAAGATGGCAGTGTAAGTATGGAAAGAGAGCAGCTGAGCCAGATGGCCAGCCGCCAGATCACATTCATCGACCACCTCGAAAAAGCCATGATGCGCATTGAGAACAAGACGTATGGCATCTGCCGGGTTACCGGTAAGCTGATCGATAAAGCCCGTCTCCGTGCTGTGCCCCATGCCACACTGAGTATTGAGGCCAAGCAGATGATGAATAAGTAGAGTAGAAACTAACGATACGAAGGTCGCCTGTGAAGGCGGCCTTTTTTTTGTAGAAAAAGTCCGGCCTTTTGGTCTTACGGTCTTCCAGGCTTCTTCCGTAAAAAGAACTGGAAACCCACTCCGGCTGTAAACCCATGGTTGCTGAATTTAGTAGTGGTCTCATTTTCAGAACGGGTATCTATGCTGCCATTGTTACCATCATCACGAAGGGTGGTACGTTTAAACACATTTTTATTGTAGGAGAAGGTATAGCCCAGGTAAAAATCAAGGCCGGCATTCTCACCTAACATTTTAGTGGCCCCGCCTGTAAATGAGGCGTTGAGAAACGTGCCGCCGTTTGAACTGCCGGAATAGCTGGTCTTATATGCCCCGGCGCCGGCACCCCCGTAAAAAAAACCTTCTGTTTTAAGGGAACTGAGTCCCCCATTCAGTGAAAACTGGGCAAAGGGCAGCAGGCTTTTACCCGAAAAATAATTCCTTACAAAACCGCCAAGGCCAAAATTGTAGCCGGTATTCTTATCACTCTGGTAGGTGCTTCCGCTTTGTTCGTAGGTTGTTTTTTGCCCGTTGGGGTTAATATTCAATGTGGCCCCGATAGCTGTTTTTGATGAAATAAACCACCCCAAAGAAGGCCCGATGTTTAAATTATAACTGGTAATCCTGGATGTGTTGCTCCCGATGGAAGCCACACTGATATCGGCCGTACCCGAGTTAAAAAGAAGGGTGCCAATGGTAGCCCCGGCCATCCGGTCGCCGGCAGAAAACTGGGCTTTTGATACAACAGAAAAAAACAGGAAGGCCCCGGCCAGCAAGATCTTGGTTCGCATATAAAAGGGTTGGTTGATAAACAAATATAGGCGTTACCCCACAACTGAAAGCCCCCATTTTTTTTAAAATCGGGTGCGTTTTGTGATTTTTTCCTTTACCTTTATTTTGTCTTGGTAAAGAGGAAAAATCCCTTTACTTTTAAGCCTAAACTAATAACAGCCAAATCAACGTTTATGAGAAAGTTCAGACTACTCTCGCTTTTGTTCTTAGCTATTTCATTTATAGCCGTTAGTTGTACAAAAGAAGGTCCGGAAGGCCCTGCTGGTGCAACAGGTGCTCAAGGTCCTGCCGGTATAGCTGGTTCAACTGGTGCTACTGGTGCTACTGGTCCTGCCGGTGCTCAGGGTCCGGTTGGTCCTACAGGTCCCCAGGGTCCCGCAGGTACTGCCAATGTGATCTATTCCAGCTGGTTTACTTTTGCTACAGGAGATTGGGTTGATTCCACTATCGTAAACGTAGGTGCTGCCAAGAGAGCCATCAGAACAGCTCCTGGTATTACTGCCGCTGTTATGAATCAGGGTGTGATCCTCAGCTATTTTGCTTTCACTACTGATCCTAACCAGGCTTTCTATTCACTGCCTTTCACACTTTCTGGTGCCACTCCGCTGATCTTCGGTCACCTGCCCGTTACTGGTAAAATTGTGTATTATCTGGGTACCCTTGCCGGTACTAACCCTGGTACTACTCCATCCACTGCTTTCTCTTACAGGTATGTGATCATCCCTGGTGGTGTAGCTGGTGGCAGAAGTGCTTATGTAGGCAATACAGGTTATACGCTGGATCAAATCAAGGCAATGCCTTACGAACAGGTAGCCCGTGTCTTTAACATCCCCGCCAACGGCGAAGGCTGGAAATAATACAGGTTTAAATTTATATAAAGGGGCTGTCTCTGTTGAGGCAGCCCCTTTTTTATCTTCCACACCCGGAGTAAAAAGAACTGCAGAGGACGCGGAGGGCACAGAGAATACAACGGTTGAGTTTAATGATTTTGTATTTTCTCTGCATCCTCTGCGCTTTATTTTCTCCTTGGTTAACAACTCTCTTCCGGTCATTGCATCCTTATTTCTTGTTAAATTGCGGCTCCAATTTGCGGCACATGAAAAAATTTAACCTGCTTCTTACCTGCGCGATAAGTTCATTTACACTGTTCGCCCAACCCCGGGTCATTTCAGGACCCATGCTGGGGCCAGTGGAACTGCGGGATGCCAGGGTATGGGTGGAAGTATCTCCTGAAGTAAAAACAGTTGCCCTGCGGTATAACAAACAGGGGGAGAAATCAGGGAAAACGATTCTATACAAAGGCCAGCTTGGCAACGAGTTTAACCCGCTTAGTTTTACTATTGGCGGACTCGATATCAATACGACGTATGAATACCGGGTATTGATCGATGGAAAACCAACCCTTAAAAGCGGGCAGTTTACCACCAAAGATCTCTGGCAATGGCGCAAACCAATTCCGGAGTTTAGTTTCCTGACCGGCTCCTGCTCCTATTTCAATCAACCTCAGTACGACCGTCCGGGTACTCCATATGGGAAGGATTCTTCCATCTTTACCGCGATGGCCAGAGAAAAAGCCGCCTTTATGCTCTGGCTGGGAGATGCCTGGTATACCCGTGAGGTGGATTATTACAGTGATTGGGGGCTCTGGTACCGGGCCAGCCACGACCGGGCGCTGCCCATCCTGCAGGATTTCTGGAAAGCCATGCCCCAGCTGGCTATCTGGGATGATCATGATTACGGCCCTAATGATATGGGTAAGAATTTCATTTTAAAAGAAACCAGCCGCAACGTCTTTAACAGCTATTTCTGCAACCCCTCTGCTGGCGAAAACGGGCAGGGCATCTACACCATGACTTCCTGGGGAGATGCCGATATTTTCCTCCTGGATGACCGCTGGTGGCGTAGTGCGGATCAGATGCAGGATTCAGTGAATGGGAAACCCAATCCGGCCAAAAAAATGATTGGTGACCAGCAAATGGAATGGCTGAAAAATGCCCTGTTATCCAGTGCCGCCACATTTAAAATTATAGCCGTGGGCAGCCAGGTCCTCAATCCTGTTTCCCCTTATGATAAATGGCGGGATTTCCCCGCCGAATACCAGGAAATGATGGATTTTCTGTCTGATAATAAGATTAACGGAGTGCTCTTTCTGACCGGTGACCGTCACCACAGTGAGATCATTAAAACTGAGCGTCCCGGGACCTATCCTTTATATGACATAACAGTTTCGCCGCTCACTTCTGCCTCACATGTATTCGGAGGTGCTGAAAAGAATAATCCTTACCGGGTATTTGGACTTGATCAAAAACAGAATTATGGGCGATTCAGTTTTACCGGTGACCGGGGCAACCGTAAACTGACTGTTGAATTCCTCGGCGTAAAGGGGGAAAAGCTGGGTGAGTGGTCTGTTTTGGAAAAAGAATTGAAAAACCAGTAATATAAAATCATGAAAATATACTTTGGTTACGATAAAAGGCAGGTGATCCAGGCATTACGTTATCATTTTATCAGCCGGAAGGAAATCAGGCTGATGCTGATCCTGGTGAATGTTTTTGCACTGGTAACGATCACCCTGTATGCCCTGAAAAAAATCACCCCGATGCCCTTTTTTGTCGGGTCCTCTCTATGGATCGTACTGATGATCAGTTTCTGGTTTATCCTGCCCTTTATGGTTTACCGGAAAGCCGTGACATTCAAACATGAATTCAGCCTGGATTTCAGGGATGACGGATTTACACTGGCCCATGAACGGGGATCAAAGACATGGGAGTGGACAAAACTGAGCAGCTACCTCGAAAGCCCGCATTTTTTTCACCTGTATTTTGACAGCCGGTCTTTCCTCCTGGTACCCAAAAACGGATGCAAGGATAGTGATGAAGTGTTTGCTTTGAGGAACCTGCTCAAAGAGAAAGTAAGGAAGGGGTAAGCGTATCAGAGGTTTTTTTCCATGACATAGTGCGGTATCGTCACTTCGGTAAATTCATCCCCGCAGACCTTATAGCCCATTTTTTCATAAAAGCCGATGGCATTCTTACGGGCATGCATGGATAGTACTTTGTATCCACGGTCCCGGGCAATATTTTCAGCAAAATTCATAATGGCGCGGCCGATTCCCTTGCCCTGCAGGTTATTCAGTACAGCCATCTGACGGAGGCGGATAAGCCGGGGGTTTTCCTCCACCAACATACAGCAACCCAGGATATCATCCTCTTCAAAAGCACCGATGAGAATGTTTTCCTTTTCCCCCTCCAGTTCATCAGGCGTAAATATCAGGCCCAGTGGTTTCCGAAGCACATTATCTCTCAGACCGACCATTTTCTGGTAATCTGAACTGCCATGTTCGATAATTTTCAAGGCCATAACTGAAGTTTAAGGGGAGACGGGCCTGAAAATACAAAGATCCGGCAATACTACCAACCGTTTATGGGCGAAAAACAGTCCGGGAGGGGATCCGGACCCCCCGTTTTACCGGTTCGTTTTCAATATTTTGGAACAAATAAGGAAAAAATGCTCTTTCGCACACTTATTTATTCAAAAAGTATATTTTTGCACCCAATAAACAAAACTTTAAGAACATGTCAGACATTGCATCAAGAGTTAAAAAGATCATCGTTGACAAACTGGGCGTTGACGAAGCAGAAGTTACAAACGAAGCTTCTTTTACCAACGACCTGGGTGCCGATTCTTTAGACACTGTAGAACTCATTATGGAATTTGAAAAAGAATTCAATATTTCTATCCCCGATGAGCAAGCCGAAACGATCACTACTGTAGGTCAGGCTATTACTTACCTGGAAGAGCACGCCAAGTAATGTAAAATAATTAGCCTGCCTGACGGCAGGAATAAATGTATCACCCGCCTTCTCAATCTGGTTATTGCCGGACGGAAGGCGGTTGGTTTTTGTTTTTGACTAAACTGCTTTACTTTCAATATATGGAACTGAAAAGAGTTGTCGTTACGGGTATGGGTGCTATCACCCCCTTAGGGAATACCGTTGAAGAATACTGGACTGGTCTGATTAACGGGGTTTCCGGAGCGGATATGATCACCCAGTTTGACGCATCCAAATTCCGGACAAAATTTGCCTGTGAAGTAAAGAATTTTGAACCCACTCAGTTCCTTGATAAAAAAGAAGCCCGTAAAATAGACCGCTTTACCCAGTTTGCCCTGGTGGTAAGCGATCACGCCATGACGGATGCCGGACTGAACAAGGATAATATTGATCCCGACCGTATCGGGGTGGTATTTGCCAGCGGTATCGGGGGACTGACCACCTTCCAGCATGAAGTGACCGATTTCGCGAAAGGCGACGGTACTCCCCGCTTCAATCCTTTCTTTATTCCAAAAATGATTCTTGATATTGCCGCCGGTCAGATCAGTATGCGGCATAATCTCCGCGGACCCAATTTTGCCGTGGTCAGTGCCTGCGCCAGCAGCACCAATGCGATCATGGATGCCTTTAACCTGATCCGTCTCGGTAAAGCAGATATAATTTTAACCGGGGGTAGTGAAGCCGTAATCAGCGAAGCCGGTGTGGGCGGATTCAATGCCATGAAAGCGATGAGTGAACGGAATGATGATCCAAAATCAGCCAGCCGTCCGTATGATAAGGATCGCGATGGATTTGTCATGGGAGAAGCCGCCGGTATACTGGTGCTAGAAAGCCTGGATCATGCATTGGCCCGCGGGGCAAAAATATATTGTGAAGTGGCCGGATGTGGCGCCACGGCAGATGCCTATCATATTACAGCTCCCCATCCCGAAGGACTGGGTGCCCGTAATGTTATGCTGGCCGCCCTGTCTGAAGCCGGTATGGCACCCGAGGAAATTGATTATATCAATACACATGGTACGTCCACCCCGATCGGTGACGGGGCCGAGGTAAAAGCAATCACTTCAGTTTTTGGTGAACATGCTTATAAACTGAATATCAGTGCCACCAAATCCATGACCGGGCATTGCCTGGGGGCTGCCGGGGTGATCGAAGCGATTGCCAGTATCAAGGCCGTGATCCATGATATGGTGCCGCCGACCATTAATCACTTTACCGATGATCCGGAACTGGACCCTAAACTGAATTTCACTTTTAATAAAGCTCAGCAACGGCCGGTTCGCGCCGCCCTGAGTAATACATTTGGTTTCGGCGGGCACAATGCCTGTGTGATCGTTAAAAAGTATCCGGCCTGATTCGTCAATTATTCGTAGCTTGAATACCGTGGATTTTTTTAAAAATTTTTTTACCAAACACGAAGGTTCCTCATTCAAAAAAGAACTCAGGAATATGCTGGGTTATAAACCCAACAACATTTCCCTGTATAAAACCGCACTGACCCACCGGTCTGTCAGGGAAGGGGCGGATGAAAACAATGAACGCCTCGAGTACCTCGGCGATGCCGTACTCAGTGCCCTGATCGCGGACTATCTCTTTAAGCGTTACCCCTATAAGGAAGAAGGATTCCTGACTGAAATGCGGAGTAAAATGGTCAACCGCCAGCAACTGAATGAGATCGCGCTCCGGATGGGACTTAAAAAAATAACCCTTTTTAATAAAATGGATGGTTCACTGAAAGTGAGCCAGATATTCGGGAATACCCTGGAAGCCCTGGTCGGTGCTATATATCTTGACCTGGGTTATAAGAAAGCGGCCAAATGGGTACTCGATTATATCATCCTGCCTCATATGTTTATGGATGACCTCGAAATCCTGGAGATCAACCATAAGAATAAACTCTATGGCTGGGCCAATAAAAATGGCCGTGTGCTGGAGTTTGAAACACTGAATGAGCGATTGGAAAACGGCCGGAGGTTATTTACCGTGGCAGCCGTCTTGGATGGTAAAAATATTGCCGAGGGGAAAGCCTTTAATAAAAAGGATGCCTCCCAGATTGCCGCCCAGGTGGCCGTGGAAAAGCTGGGAATTGTGAATGCAGATTCGGCCGGTGACGGAGGAGATGATAAAGCAAACGCGAATTAACTATCACTAAAACTCAGTCTATGCTTCAGTTCCGCCGGGCCATATTGATCCTGCTGCTGTTCCCTTTTCTTAATGCCTGTAAAGAGCCGCTGAAAGCAAAAGACGGCACGGTGTTTAAAACACCCGCTGATTACAATGACTATATCATCAGCCGCCAGACAAAAGTGATCCGGAATATCATTGAATTAGGCAACAAAGCCGGGATCAGCGCGGATACCGCTTATGCATTACTGAATCAATTTTCCGCCCAGACAGACAGTGTGATCAGTAAAATAAAAGGGATGCCCCCCTACCGGGCCGATTCATCTTTCCGGAATGCGGCCATCCGTTCTTTTGATTTTTATAAGCGGCTTTTTGACAAAAACTACCGCGATATACTGGCGATCCGGCTGAAAGGCGGGGATGCAACAGAGGAAGGGGTGAAAGAGATCATGGATATTACCGAGAAAATCAAGCGGGAGGAAGAAGAGCTGGATAAAGAGCTCCATAGTGCCCAGACTGTATTTGCCAAAAAATACAACATGACCATGCGGCCGAATGCGATCCAGAAAGAAATAGATAAGAAAAACTAAGCGGGTCCGATCAGGTCCCAACGGTTCCCATATAAATCTTCAAATACCGTTACTTTACCATATGCTTCATTGGAAGGAGGCCTGACAATAGTAATATCCTTCTCGAGTAACCGCTGGTAATCCCGGTCAAAATCATCCGTGTTCAGGAACAGGAAAACACGCCCCCCGGTCTGGTTACCCACCCTTGTTTTCTGTTCATCCGTTGCTGCTTTGGCCAGCAATAGCCGGGCACCGGTTGATCCGGGAGGGGCAATAACCACCCATCTTTTGGAGTTACTCAAAACCGTATCCTCTACCAGGGTAAACCCGAGTTTACCGGTATAAAAAGCAATGGCTTCATCGTAATCGGCCACTACCAGGGCAATTTGAGAAAGTTCCTGTTTCAATGAAAGAAATTAAAAAATCACTGGCGGTCACTACAGAGTTCAATCAGTACCCCATTGGTATGTTTGGGGTGCAGGAAACAGACCCATTTGCCATCCGCCCCGGCCTTGGGTTTTTCGTTCAGCAGTACAAAACCCTCTTCCTGGAGCCTTTTCATTTCTGCTTCAATATCCTCCACGGCAAAAGCCACATGGTGCAGTCCTTCTCCCTTTTTATCAATGAATTTTGCGATCACCCCCTCCGGATCACTGCTTTCCAGTAATTCCACTTTATTGCCCCCGGTACGGAAAAAAGCAGTGTTTACTTTTTCGGATTCCACTGATTCTGTCTTGTAGCAGGGGCTGTGCAGGAGCTTCTCAAAGACCGGTACGGAAGCAGCCAGGCTTTTGACCGCAATACCGATATGTTCAATCTTTTGCATAATAAAGAGTTATGCATGCAAAATTAGGTCTTTTCGAATTCGGTAAATTCAATGGTTTTGACCAAATTACCCCTCTCATTTAGAACCTTTTGAGGTAATTTTGTGTTACTTGAAACGAACAACGATCAACAATTACTATGTTACAATTTCCCATTTATCTCGACCACAATGCGACCACGCCCTGCGACCCACGTGTAGTAGAGGCCATGATTCCCTATTTTACCAACAATTTCGGTAATGCGGCCAGCCGTAATCACTCTTTTGGCTGGAAAGCGGAAGAAGCCGTTGACTATGCCCGTGAGCAGGTGGCCAAACTGATCGGTGCCGACCCCAAAGAAATCATCTTTACTTCCGGCGCTACTGAAGGCGATAACCTTGCCATCAAAGGGGTGTATGAAATGTATGCCAGCAAGGGCAACCATATCATCACCTGTAATATCGAGCACAAAGCTGTGCTGGATACCTGCAAGCATATTGAGAAAGAGGGCGGGGAAGTGACCTACCTGAAGGTAAAGGACAACGGACTGATCGACCTGGCTGAACTGGAAGCCGCGATCAAACCCAGTACGATCCTGATCGCGATCATGTATGCCAATAACGAAATTGGTACCGTGATGCCGATGAAAGAGATCAGCGCCATTGCCCGTAAACACGGCGTGCTGGTTTTCAGTGATGCCACCCAGGCCGTAGGAAAAATACCGGTGGATGTGAACAAAGACGGAATTGACCTCCTGGCTTTCACCGCCCATAAAATGTACGGTCCGAAAGGAGTGGGTGCTTTATATGTACGCCGCAAGAATCCCCGCGTTAAAGTAACCGCCCAGATCGATGGTGGTGGTCACGAACGGGGTATGCGCAGCGGAACCCTGAATGTGCCCGGTATCGTTGGTTTCGGTAAAGCCTGCGAAATCTGCCTGAATGAAATGGAGGAGGAAACCAAACGCGTAAGTAAGCTCCGCGATAAACTGCAGACTGAACTGCTGAAAGTGGAAGAATCTTACCTCAATGGCGATAAAGAACACAAGCTGCCCCATGTTACCAATATCTCCTTCAAGTATGTGGAAGGGGAAGGTCTCATGATGGGCTTTAACAAGAATATCGCACTGTCATCCGGTTCGGCCTGTACTTCGGCCTCCCTGGAGCCGTCTTATGTACTCAAAGCACTGGGACTGGGAGATGACCTGGCACACAGTTCACTCCGGTTCGGGCTGGGACGGTTTACCACGGAAGAGCAGATTGACTATACGATTGAACAGGTAACAAATACCGTGAATAAATTAAGGGAGATGAGTCCCCTTTGGGAAATGTATAAGGAAGGAATTGATATGGATACGATTGAGTGGGCACACCACTAATAAGTTTACAAGTTGACGGGTTAAAAAGTTAACAAGGGCCCGTCACCCGCTTTTCAACTTGTTAACCTTTCAACTAGTTAACTTTTAAAAACATTAACCAATGGCATACAGCGAAAAAGTAATCGATCACTACCAGAACCCCAAGAACGTGGGCACCCTGGATAAAAGCAAAAACAATGTGGGCACCGGCCTGGTAGGCGCACCGGAGTGCGGCGATGTGATGCGTCTCCAGATCGAAGTGGATGATGCCACCGGCATTATTAAGGATGCCAAATTTAAAACCTTTGGTTGTGGTTCTGCCATTGCCTCTTCTTCCCTGGCCACCGAATGGCTGAAAGGAAAATCAGTGGATGAAGCCGTGAAGATCGACAATATGACCATCGTGGAAGAACTGAACCTGCCCCCGGTTAAAATTCACTGCTCTGTACTGGCTGAAGACGCCATCAAGGCAGCGATCAATGACTACCGGAAGAAGAACGGGCTGGAAGAGCTGAAGTTTGAAGAAAGCGTGATACACTAAGAAAGTTACGAGCTGCGAGTTACGAGCAAATACAGGCTGTTAACTCGCAACTCACAACTCGCAACTATTTCATATGAGCGTAGCAACAGAAAATGCGATATTCGTCAGCGACAAGGCCCGGGCCAAGGTCGCCCAGCTGCTGGCCGATGCCGGGGTGGCTGGTGACCCCTCTTATTTCCTGCGCGTAAGCGTGGTGGGGGGAGGTTGTTCAGGACTCAGTTATAAACTGGATTTTGACAATGAAACAAAACCCATGGATCAGTCTTTTGAAGATAACGGGGTGAAAGTGGTGACGGACCTGAAAAGCTTTTTGTACCTGGTCAATACGACCCTGGATTTTTCAGACGGACTGAACGGGAAAGGCTTTTATTTCAGTAATCCCAATGCCAGCCGCACCTGTGGTTGCGGGGAGAGTTTCGCAGTCTGATATTAAAACTATTTCTATAAAATTGAATCCCCCGGTTCCGGGGGATTTTTTTATGAAGTATAGCCCGCCCATTGCCCTAAATATTGCTGCTTTAGCTTATTTTGCATCATTGTCCAAGCCTATGTGGTCAGTATGTAAAAAAGAACTCCGCCAATCCTTCAGTAGCCTGACCGGCTACATCGCGATCATTGTTTTCCTCCTGGTGAACGGTCTCGTATTGTTTGTCTTTGAAGACAATATTTTCGACTTTGGCTATGCCACCCTCGACCGGTTTTTCCAGCTGGCACCCTGGATCCTCTTATTACTGATTCCCGCTATTACCATGCGGAGCTTCTCCGAAGAATTCAAAACCGGTACTTACGAAATCCTGCAGACCAGGCCGCTGACCCGCAGCCAGATCATCGGGGGTAAATACCTCGGCAGCCTGATCGTGGTGATGATCGCCCTGCTGCCCACCCTGGTTTATATATATTCCATACAACGTTTATCCGCCGGTGAAGGCATGGATATGGGCGCCACCATTGGTTCTTATATCGGGCTGTTCTTCCTGGCGGCAGTATTTACCGCGATCAGTATCTGCTGCAGCAGTTTTACCAATAATGCCGTGGTGGCTTTTATCGCCGGTCTCATCGGCTGCGCCCTGATCTATTATGGCTTCAGCGCCATCAGCAGGATACCCGCCCTGGCCAATGGCCCCGATTATTACGTGGAGATGATCGGCATTGACTTTCATTACCGCAGTATCAGCCGCGGACTGATCGATACCCGTGACCTGGTTTATTTCGGCACGGTGATCTTTCTGTTCCTGGTCATTACTAACCGAAACCTCCTGAAGCGATAATTATGAAAAGACTTACAGGAAAAATAATGGCCTCAAAATTCTGGTGGTTGGTTTTACTGCTGGTATTGTTTGTTGTCAATTACCTGGGGGCTGCCTTTCATGGCCGCTTTGACCTGACAAAGGAAAAAAGGTATACACTCAGCAGTACGACTAAAGAACTTCTCGGGAGTTTAGAGGAACCAGTGCAAATTCAAGTCTTTCTTAAAGGGGAGTTCCCGACAAAATTCAGAAAATTAACAAATAGTGTTGAAGAGTTCCTGGCCCTTCTAAAAGAAGCTAAGGGCTCCAGATTACTGTACCAGTTTATATCTCCGGATGAGGAAATTCCTGGTTTACCAGGAGTTACCTATGCAGATTCTTTAAAGAAAATGGGTGCTTTGCCTATTAATCTTAAAGCACAGGTGAAAACAGGAGAAAGTAGCAGCTATGCCTATCCTTTTGCACTGGTGAAATATAAAAACCGGCAAGAACTCATTACACTCTTTACAATCCCCCCTTTATTTTCTGAAAGTGGCGAATCCCCAGAGAAAGTCATCAATAGTGCAGAAGCTCTTTTGGAATTCAAATTTGCCAAAGCATTGGATGGTATTTTACGTGCGGCAAAGCCAATGATAGCCTATTCAATTGGTAATGGTGAACCACAGTTAGGGAGAGAAATGGTAAATGGAGCACCTGTTTTTAGAGATGGTCGTACTGCCGATCTGGAATATTCCCTCAGGCAAAACTATGATTTATTCACTTTTAATCTGAACAGGCAATCGGGGATTCCAGATACTTTTAAAGTGCTTTTGATTGTTAAACCAACAATCCAGTTTAGCGAGGATGAAAAGATAAAAATAGATCAATATGTCATGAGAGGAGGGAAGGTGCTTCTCTTTATTGATAACCTGATAGCTGAGCAAGACAGCTTGCGGTTTGATAAAGAAACAGTTGCATATGACAGGGACTTAAATCTGACTGATCAGTTGTTCAAATATGGGATCAGGATAAATACAGACCTGGTCATGGATCTGCAATGTGATTTTATGCCATTTGTTGTTGGTGGCAGTTCTGAAAAACCACAATTTGAATTTTTAAAATGGAACTATTATCCACTTTTTGAATCAAAAGGGAATCACAGTATAAATAAGAATACAGGTCTTGTTGCGGGCCGGTTCGTAAACTCAATTGATACAATTGCGACTGAGGGGATTCGGAAGACTGTTCTGCTTTCTTCTTCTTCAAATTCAAGAATAATAAGCACTCCAGCACTAATAAGTATAAATGAAAACAGGAATGTGCCTGAAGATATAAAGTTTAATAAAAAAGATGTGCCAGTGGCATACCTTCTTGAAGGGAAGTTTACATCATTATTCAGAAATCGATTAGCACAATCACAATTAGATACCTTGAAATCAACTGGCACTGCTTTTATTGGCAAGGCCGAAAAAGAAAGCAAGATAATTGTTGTGGCAGACGGGGATATGGTGTTAAATGATATTTCACCCAAGGATGGCCCTTTGCCCATGGGTATGAATTTTTATACTGCAGGGACTCAATATGAGTATCAATTTGCAAACCGGAATTTCTTGTTGAATTGCCTGGAGTATATGGCAAACAGACCTGGTATTATTGAAACAAGAAATAAGGACATCGTTTTGCGTTTGCTTGATGGCCCCAAAGTAAATGAACAGAAATCCACCTGGCAGTTTGTAAATATCGCCCTGCCTGTATTGCTGGTTATCCTTTTCGGATGGATCTACCAGCAGATCAGGAAAAGGAAATATGCGGCATAAGTTTCCGATTCATCTATTTATACTCATTCAATGACACCCGATCAGATAACCTATATTGTTTTTGGCATTGTGCTGGTACTGGCCCTTGTATTTGACCTGGGTTTACTGAGCAAAAAGGGACAGACCGTAACCATTAAACAGGCACTCTACCAGACCTTTTTCTGGGTGTCCCTGGCCCTGGCCTTCTTTGTATTTGTATGGATTGAAAAAGGACAGGGACTGGCCCTGGAATACCTGAGTGCCTACCTGATGGAATGGAGCCTCAGTATTGACAATATCTTTGTATTCATCCTGATCTTTTCGGCTTTTTCGGTAAAAGAGAAAAACTATGGCCGGGTGCTGCTCATCGGTATCCTGATGGCGATCTTATTCCGGATCATCTTTATAACAGTGGGGGTGGCCCTGGTGGATCGCTTCAGCTGGATCCTTTACATTTTCGGGGTATTCCTGGTTTATACAGGGTATAAAATGTTTTCTGCGAATGAGGACGAGGAATTCAATCCGCAGGAAAGCAAGGTTTACCTGTTTATGAAAAAACTGCTTCCCCTGGCTCCCCATGATGGCAATGGCCGTTTCAGGATCCGCGAAAACGGGAAACCGGTATATACCACCTTATTTGTAGTGGTCATTATGCTGGCCGCGATCGACCTGGTCTTTGCCCTGGATTCAATTCCGGCAGTGATGGGTATTTCCAGGGACAGGCTCGTTATATATACGTCAAACATTTTTGCCGTACTGGGACTCCGTTCGCTCTTTTTCCTGCTGCGGGGTGCTGTGACTAAATTTGATTACCTGCAACAGGGCATCGCGATCGTCCTGGTGTTTATCGGACTGAAGATGCTGGCCGAACACTGGATCAATGAATGGGTGAGCAAACAGGTACAGGTATTTATCTCACTCGGCGTGATCATGGTTTGTATCAGCGGTTCTGTTTTTTATTCGATCTTTATGAACAGGAAAGGCGTGCCCCCGGATGTACGGGATGACAGCGTTTCCTGAACCATTCAGCTTTGCAGTATACAATCAGTGATATTGTCCCCATCATCCAGGCGGAAGCCCGTATTGTAAAAAACACGGGGGTCTCACAACTCCTGCTCGACAGCCGTCGTATAATTGATCCGGCCGGTTCACTTTTTTTCGCCCTCAGCGGCTTTCGCCGGGACGGGCATGATTTTATCCCGGCCTTATACCGCAGCGGCGTCAGAAACTTTGTGATCAGTCATGAGGTAGACGAAGCCGGTTGCCCTGATGCCAATTTCCTCCGGGTTCCCAATACACTGGATGCACTCCAGGAACTGGCTGCTTATCACCGCAGCCGTTTTTCCATTCCGGTTATTGGTATCACGGGGAGTAATGGCAAGACCATTGTCAAGGAATGGCTTTACCACTTACTGCAGCCAGAGTATTCGGTCGTACGCAGTCCGCGCAGTTATAATTCACAGATCGGGGTGCCCCTGAGTATCTGGCAGATGAATGCAAAGCATACCCTGGCCATTTTTGAAGCAGGAATTTCAAAGCCGGGAGAAATGGAACGGCTGGAGAAAATGATCCGCCCTACTATTGGTGTGTTTACCAATATCGGTGAAGCGCACAGTGAAGGATTTGCATCCGTGGAAGAAAAAGAGCAGGAAAAACGGAAATTGTTCATCCGGGCAAAGGAAGTGCCGGAACTGGAAATAATTGAAGTAAACCGCGGGCGGCAGACTACACAGATCACCGCATCCAACCCAAAACAACCCGGTGAAAAGTTAACGATTCAGATCCCCTTTATTGATGAGGCCTCAGCGGATAATGCCATCACCTGCTGGAAAGTTTTGCTTTACCTGGGTTATGAGCATGAAGTGATACAGGAAAGGATGAAAGGGCTCAGCCCGGTGGATATGCGGCTGGAACTCAAAAAAGGGATCAATCATTGTATGGTGATCAATGACAGCTACAGCGCGGATCTGAGTTCTCTGGAAATTGCATTAAACTTCCTGGTCAAACAGAGTCCGGGATTGAAACGGACCGTCATCTTATCCGATTTTTTACAAAGTGCCCTGCCGGATGAACAATTATATGCGCAGGTATCAGACGCTTTGCAGAAGCATTCAGTAAGCCGGCTTATAGCTATTGGCGAAAGGATCACAAAGGCATTCAGCATAAACTCCCCGGAAATTGCGGTTGAGCTATATACGGATACAGCCGGTTTCTTAAAGCAATTCAGGTCAGGTTCCTTTAAAGAGGAAGCGATCCTGGTAAAAGGGGCAAGACTGTTTCAGTTTGAACAGATCGTGCAGCAACTGGAGCAGAAAGTTCACCAGACGGTTATGGAGATCAATCTCAATGCGATTGTACATAATCTCCAGGCCTTCCAGTCTCGGTTGCTCCCTGAAACGAAAGTAATGGCCATGGTAAAAGCATTTGCCTATGGCAGCGGGGGAGCCGAAATAGCGGGGATATTGCAATATCATAAAGTGGATTATCTCGGGGTGGCTTATGCGGATGAGGGTGTTGAACTCCGCCGGGCCGGGATCGGCCTGCCGGTTATGGTAATGAATCCGGAGGAAAACGCTTTTGAAACAATCATTGAACATAGCCTGGAACCTGAATTGTATTCATTTGAGATACTCAGGGCCTTTGATACTTTTTTGCAAAAAGAAGGATTGACCCAATACCCCGTTCATATAGAAGTGGAAACAGGAATGAACCGCCTGGGTTTCTCCGTCAATGAAATAAAGGAGCTGGGTCAATACCTGAACCAGACTTCTTCGTTCAAAATACAATCTGTTTTCTCTCACCTGGCTGCCAGTGAAGAAGTAATTCAGGATTCATTTACCATGCATCAGTTTTCGCTCTTCCGGAATGCAGCCAGTGAATTAAAGCAGGTATTGGGATACTCATTTATTTCCCATATTGCCAATTCTGCGGCGGCATTCAGGCATCCGGAAATGCAATTGGATATGGTAAGACTCGGAATCGGGTTATATGGGGTGGACAGTTCTTCTACCCGCCAGTCCGAATTGCAAACGGTCGCCACGCTGAAATCCACAATCGCGCAATTGAAACGGATCCATCCGGGTGATTCGGTGAGTTATAACCGGAAAGGGAAAGTAACCCGGGAATCTGTGATTGCCACGGTCCGGCTGGGCTATGCCGATGGCTATCCCAGGAGGCTGGGCAACGGGGCGGGCAAAGTACTGATCAACGGGCAGCTGGTCCCGATTATCGGTACAATCTGCATGGATATGTTTATGGCGGATGTTACCGGTCTCCCGGCCGTGAAAGTGGGGGACGAAGTGATTATTTTCGGGAAAGAGCTCCCCGTACAGGAGCTGGCCCGTTGGGCCGATACAATACCTTATGAAATACTGACCGGTATTTCCCAACGGGTAAAACGGGTGTATTTCGAGGAATAGGCCCGGGCCGGTTTTAGGATGGTTTTGACAGAAGCTCCTCCTGCTTTCTCCTTATATTTGCTCCTTAAAATTCCGTCATTGAAACTCAGATCAGTTGCCCTCCTCATTATTGTGATTATCGTGGTAGACCAGGCCCTGAAAATCTGGATCAAAACCACACACCCCACCGGGGAAGTGCTGCGTGTTTTTGGTGCCGACTGGTTCCGGTTACACTTTATTGAAAATCCGGGTATGGCCTGGGGCTGGAAATTTGGAAATGAAACCGGCAAAATGATCCTGACCCTGTTTCGCCTGGGGGCCGTCATTTTTGGTACCTGGTACCTTGGCCGGATCGTAAAGCAGCAATACAGCAGGGGGTTCATTATTTGTGCCGGACTGATTTATGCCGGTGCGCTGGGCAACCTGATCGACAGTATGTTTTACGGGATGATCTTTGATAAAGGACTTCACTATGACGCGGCATTGAATGATTATCTCCCGTATTCAGGGATTGCCCATTTCTCTTCCAATGGTTATTCTTCTTTCCTGCATGGCAGTGTGGTGGATATGCTTTATTTCCCGATGGTTAAATCCCATTTCCCTTCCTGGGTACCAGGTGTGGGAGGGGAGGAGTTTGAATTCTTTAGTCCGATCTTTAATATTGCTGATGCTTCTATTTCAATTGGTGTAATCACCCTGTTGCTGTTTCAGAAACGGTTTTTCAAAAAGGCTGAGGAATTGGAATCCAGTTCCACCGTGGAGACCAGCAGTGAGATCAGTGATAAAATGCAGGTGTCATAAATTCTATTGATTTGTTTTCAGCACCGTTTTACGGATCTCTGTATCGCCGTTACTGATGCGCAGGAAATACATGCCCGGAGCAAGTCCTGCTGTATTTTCAAACCGGATCCGGTTGATCCCGGAAACGAGTTCAGCGGATATCTTCCTTACCGTTTTACCAGTGGCGTCAATCAGTTCAGCATTGATAATTCCGTTTTGTTCTGCCGCAATATCTGCCTGCAGGGCAGAAGAGAAAGGATTGATGACCGATACAAAACTGAGTGCTTCCTGTTGGGTGGAAAGCTGAATGATCCTGGACAGGGTACTCTGTCCCCTGCTGTTATGCATATTGATCCGGTAATAAGTTTTCCCGGTAAGTGGTGCAGGATCTGTAAAAGTATAGGTCTGCCATTCGGATATATAATCCTGGTGACTGTTTACACTGCCGATGGAACTAAAATGAATACCATCACTGCTTTTCTCCACTTCAAAAACCAATGGTTCTTCTTCACCGGTGGTGGTCCATTTCAATACCCCCTGCCCGTTTAGTTTTAGCCCGCTGAAGGAAAGCAACTCTGCGGCCAGCGGGATACCGCAATCGATGACGTTCATAGTAATGATATTCGCGACATCGGTGAAATTGCAGTTTGCATTCGACAGGTTGGCCGCCGTTGTGGCCACCACCAGCCGGTAGAGGTCACCGTTATTGGCCATTAAAGTAGCAGATGGAGGTACAGTATATGAGGTAACATATTGCCAGGCGGTTCCGTTCCATACCGGTACAGCAGGTCCGGCAGGAGCTGTTACATCTGACCAGCTGGCACCGCCATTGGTACTGCGCTGCCACTTGTAATACGTATAGTTATTAAAGAATGACCGGACGGTATCATAAATGGTGAGCGCGTTACTGTCGCATACAGTCGGAGTAAGCGAAGGGGAGTACTTCATATTGGGCGAACATGTGGAAACAGAAATATCATCCAGGGCCCAGTCATTGCCACCGCCACCAGGGGCGTTATTAAAAAACTTCAGGGTAAAACTGGTCTGTGCCAGTCCGGTGAGAAAGGTAAAACCTTTTTTTACCCACCTGCCGTTATACAGGAGGTTACCCGTAGTATAATAGTCAATACCGTCTATTTCAAAAGTAAGGTTCGGTGCCACACCGGAAGAATCCCCGGGACCTGTCGGTATATAGGCCGGCGAACCGGAAGTATTGGTAGCGCCTTTACCATTTGAGTCACATCCGCATTTGGAACAGATATTTCTCATCCAGCAGGAGATCTCATAGTAGGTATTCGGACAAAGTCCGGAAATCGTTTGTTGAAAAGCAGAGTCAATGCGGTAAGCGGCGTTGATCACCAGCATATAGCCTCCATTGGCATTGGCCACTGTATCGGCGGGCGGATTACCCAATGTAGGTGAACCAGCCCCGGTATGATCCCCGATTATATCCCAGACAGTGAATACACGATGGGAGGTGGCAGAAGGATCCGGTATACCCCAGCTGTTACTGGTGGTGTATCCAAGCCGGGTGGATGTATTGTTAGCAATACCGTAGTAATAGTCATTAGGCATATTCGCATCAAACTGGCTGTAGGTATAACCCACCGGAACGTTGGCAGATGTTCCCCTGTTACGGGGGCGGCCGGTTCCGAATGTTCCGTTGAATTCAGTACCAATGGAGTTGGCACCAATGGAATTCGAGCAAATGCCGTAATTGGTATACACCCTGAGCGTATTGGCAGGGAACGTAAAAGTGGAAATCGCGGCAAGTCCCAGTTTATAGGTCATGTTGCCACCACCTGTACTGATATTACTTCCGGTAAGCGCGGTTACTCTTACCCTGAACGAGGCAATCATGATACAGGTACTGCCATAGAAAGATGGTTTATGCGTATTCACTACCCTTCCCCGCCGAAAAGCAGTAGCAGGTGCTGCTGCGGTATTATAACCCATGTTAATGGTGATATTGGTGCCGGTGATCCATCCCGGATCATCCCCATACACATCGGTAAATTGTTTGTAGATTTTTCCTTCATTCGTCAGGACCCGTACAGTACCGGGTATATATATAGTGCCTGCGGGCACCACGTCCTGGTAACGGCAACTGTCATAAGTGCCTGAGCGGACGACAAGTGAAGCTCTTATTTCAAGTGTGTCACCTGTTTCAACGGTACCCCCATTCAGCCCTTTGGTAACATTGATATAACTTTTACCAAAGTCAATATTCTGTGCCATAACCCGACCAGGTCCTGACAGTAAAACCGCCAGGAGGAAAAGCAGGGGTGAAAGGATACAGTTTGGTATAGTTTTAATCATGGGTTGGATTGCGTTTCACATGTCTGACTCCCGGCAATAAAATTAGATTAATGGTTGACCATTGCCAATAGGAAATACTCCTGACTATTTGCAGGTTTTACTATGCACCGAATGTGTAAAAAGCGCTATTGCGGGAGCCCGTTCTTAGACGTACATTAGATTCGTAATTCATCTCTATGCGAAAACCCTACCTCTTTTTCCTGTTATCTATGGTATTGTGCGGCTATTCCGTTTCATTAGTTGCTCAGGGAGAGCCCTTTACAAAAAGGACAGTGGTGTCCGGTTTAAACTCTGCCTGGGAAGTACTCTATGGACCCAATGATTCTCTGTGGGTTACCGAGAACAGCGCCTACCTGATTTCTAGAATCGATATTGCGACAGGAGCCAAAACGGTATTGGTGAACCTGCGAGCAACCGACGGAACGATTAATTTTTTATCTTCTGTGGCCAACCCACCACAAGGGGGGTTAATGGGACTTGCTATTCACCCGAATCTTTATTCTTCGGATCCGGCAGTAAGGGCCGCCAAGCCCTGGGTATATGCTGCCTATGTTTATAACCGGGGGAGCTGCCCGGGGAATAACAGCAGTTGTGTCTACACCACTAAAATTGTCCGTTTTACTTATTCAGGAAACACACTCAACAGCCCGGTTACTATTATCAATACCATACCGGGCAGCAGTGATCATAATTCAGGAAGATTGGTTTTCAGTCCTGTTATTGAACCCGGGGCAGATGCAGCCCATACACAATACCGGCTGTATTATACGGTGGGAGATATGGGAGCCGGGCAGTTTCAAAATACCGGGCGTACTGAAAATGCACAGAACGTAGATGTAATGGAAGGGAAAGTGCTTCGGTTGAATACCGAAAGCGACGGGGATGCCGGCCAGGATGCCTGGATACCCAATGATAACCCGTTTTTCAATTCGGCATCAATAACGCCACGCGATTATGTCTATACGTTGGGGCACCGGAATGCACAGGGACTTGCCTGGGGAAATGTAAACGGGACGAATATCCTGTACAGCACTGAGCAAATGGATCGTACAGATGATGAGATCAATATTATAGAAGCCGGGAAAAACTATGGATGGGACCAGGTATCCGGTTATTGTGATAACAATGTGAATGGATATAAGATCGGGCAGAATACGAGCGCCAATGAAAATGCTTTTTGTTCAGTACCTGCCAATAATCACCAGGAGCCCATTTTTACCACCTATACTGAACCCGCTTCCGGAATGGCTGCCCTGATGGCCCAGTCCAATAACCAGCTCTGGCCCACGCTGGCATTGTCCAGTGTTGACTTTTATGGTTTCGGTAAGATCGCCGGCTGGAAATCTTCCCTGTTTATTACAGGTCTTAAACTCAATAAGGTATGTCGTTTAAAACTGAATGCGGCCGGTACAGATGTTGTCGGGGATACGATCGGTTATTTTAGCGGGGATGGAAACCGCATCAGGCGGATCCGGGTATCTCCCGATGGTTTGAAATTCTATGTGGCCCGTGACGCGAGTGCCACCAGTAACGGGGGGGCGATCATGGAATATACCTATGCCGGTATAGTTTTGGCCCTGAATGAAAACCCGGGTGCTGGACCGGTCCGGGTGGAAGATATGATCAGTGTCTATCCCAACCCGGTAAAAGATATCCTGAATATTCATGGCAAAAGGGATCTGCGTAAACCTCTTTATGCCCAGGTAATGGATATCAATGGAAGGCAATTACTCAGTGCCAGCAGTTTTCACAATGATTTTACCATACATGTGGGAAGCCTGCAGGCCGGTACCTATATCCTGAAACTCTATAACGGGAACAATATGGAAGTACAGGTGGTGAAGTTTGTGAAAGTGAAGTAGTAGGTTATAAATATTGGAACATCTGCTGAAAAAATAACCTCCGCTTTCGCGGAGGCTTTTTTTTAATGCTCAGGGTTCTAAAGAATACTAACGCGTTGAAATTATTTTTTCTTCATAGAGGCGCTTTCCCGGATATAACGGATCGCGGCCACCCTGTCCGGGTTCTCCACCGGCGCTGCTTTTTCTGTACCGGAAATAATCCTGGATCCGGAAAGAATGGCTTTCAGGTAAGCTGATTTGATCTGTTCCGAGGAAGAATTGCTGCCTTTTTTAACAGCTGTAAGCTGTGAGGCATTCAGGGATGACAAGGGACGTGCATTACTTTTCATAAGGCGGAAGGGGTTTATACAGAATAATGAATTTTGCGTAAGTAAGTTACAGCGATTTACAAACACCATACAAGTATTAAACCCTAAAAAAAAGAGAAAACAGGGTTTTCTCTTTTTACTAAGGGGAAATACTATGTTTATTTCAGCTGGCCAACCATATTGGCCGGGATCACCCATTCGTCAAACTGTTCGGGGGTGACATACCCCAGTTTCACCGCCATTTCTTTGAGGGTGGTGCCTTGTTTGTGGGCTTTCTGGGCTATTTCAGCTGCTTTATAATAACCAATCTTTGTATTCAGGGCGGTTACCAGCATCAGGGAGTTCTCCACGTGTTTCCGGATATTGGCCTCAATGGGCTCAATTCCCACGGCGCATTTATCATTGAAGGAAACACAACCATCACCAATCAGCCTTGCACTGTGCAGGAAATTATAGATCATGACCGGTTTGAACACATTCAGTTCAAAATGCCCGTTGGCGCCACCGATATTAATGGCCACATCATTGCCCATCACCTGCGCAGCAATCATGGTAAGTGCTTCACACTGGGTGGGATTTACTTTTCCGGGCATAATGGAAGAACCGGGTTCATTGTCCGGGATAAAGATCTCGCCAATACCACTGCGCGGGCCGGAAGAAAGCATCCGGATATCATTGGCAATCTTCATCAGGCTTACCGCAACAGTCTTTAAGGCACCATGGGCTTCAACGATCGCATCGTGTGCAGCAAGTGCTTCAAATTTATTCTCGGCTGTTACAAAAGGCAGTTTGGTCAGGGTGGCAATATGCTTTGCCACATTTCTGGCATAATCAGGAGGAGTATTGATACCGGTTCCAACAGCGGTTCCTCCCAGGGCCAGTTCACTCAGATGGGCCAGTGAGTTTTTGATGGCTTTCAGTCCATGATCCAGCTGGGATACGTAGCCGCTGAACTCCTGCCCAAGAGTGAGCGGGGTGGCATCCATAAAGTGGGTACGCCCGATCTTCACCACTTTCATATATTTTTTGCTCTTGGCCGCCAGGGTATCCCGCAGTTTTTTGATTCCGGGGATAGTGGTTTCCACCAGGATCTTGTAAGCCGCGATATGCATGGCGGTGGGGAAAGTGTCATTGGATGACTGTGATTTATTCACATCATCGTTCGGATGCAGGAATTTTTCTTTATCCGTCAGCTGGCCACCTTTCAGTACATGTCCGCGGTAGGCGATCACTTCATTCACATTCATATTGCTCTGGGTACCACTGCCGGTCTGCCATACCACCAGCGGGAAATAATCATTTAGTTTACCCTTCAGGATTTCATCACATACTTTCCCGATCAGCACGGTCTTGTTTTTCGGAAGTACACCCGCATCAAAATTGGTCAGGGCCGCCGCTTTTTTCAGGTAGGCAAAAGCCTCGATAATTTCTTTCGGCATCCGGTTGATATCCTGTGCAATCTTGAAATTGTCAATACTGCGTTGCGTCTGTGCACCATAATAAGCATCGGCGGGAACCTTTACCTCACCCATGGTGTCTTTTTCGATCCTGTATTCCATAATTAAAAGGGATTTTTAAAATTTCCGCAAAGGTAGTTTAAACAGGCAAACGGTTGTCTCAAATTTATGCTGTACTGTACTGTGCCGGGAGGAATGCACTACTTTAGTAGTACCACCAATGATTAATATTACCGGTATGAAAAAGATAATGCTCCTGGCCGTTTTACTGCTTTTCCTGGACCCTGTTTTTTCCCAGGCCCCACACCGTTTTACCCTGGGTAAGCAGGATTTCCTGCTGGATGGTAAACCCCTGCAGCTGATCAGCGGGGAGATGCACCCGGCCCGGATACCCCGGGAATACTGGCGGCACCGTATCCGGATGGCCAAAGCCATGGGCTGTAATTCCATTGCGGCCTATATATTCTGGAATTACCATGAAACAAAACCCGGTGTATTTGATTTTAAAACCGGGAATCATGATATCGCGGAGTTTGTCCGGATCTGCCAGCAGGAAGGTATGTGGGTGCTTTTCCGCCCCGGACCCTATGTCTGCGCCGAATGGGATTTTGGCGGATTGCCCGTTTCGCTGCTGAAAATTCCGGATATAAAGATCCGTTGCCTGGATCCCCGTTATATGAAAGCCGTTGAATCCTATGTGGCACATATGGCCAGGGAGATAAAATCATTACAGTGCACCGCCGGCGGACCGATCCTGATGCTGCAGGTGGAAAATGAATACGGAAGCTATGGAAACGACAAAGTTTACCTGGAACAGTTGCGGAAATTATGGGTGAAGAATGGGATCAATGTTCCGTTTTATACAGCCGATGGCCCCACTCCCTATATGCTGGAAGCGGGGAATATTGACGGGGCAGCAATCGGGCTCGACAGTGGCAGCAGCGAAGCGGATTTTGACCAGGCCAAAAAGAGAAACCCCAACGTACCGGCCTTCAGCAGCGAGACCTACCCCGGCTGGCTGACCCATTGGGGGGAAAAATGGCAACGTCCCGATACGAATGACCTGAAAAAAGAAGTGGAGTTTTTATTAAAGACCAAACGCTCGGTCAACTTCTATGTAATTCATGGAGGAACCAATTTCGGGTTTACGGCCGGGGCCAATGCTTTTTCACCCACCGCCTACCAACCGGATATCACTTCCTACGATTATGATTCACCCATCAATGAGCAGGGCCAACCGACGGCTAAGTTTTTTATGCTGAGGAACCTGATCAGTCAGTATGTTAGTTATAAAATACCGGAAATCCCAGCTCCTGTCAATACGATTGAAATACCGTCAGTGGAAATGAAGAATGTACAATCTGTCTGGAATGTACTGCCTCCTGCCGTTCACACACCACAACCAGTACCGATGGAAGCATTGGACCAGAACCAGGGACTGATGCTTTATCGTACCAGGCTGATCGGGCATAAGAGTGGACGACTTACCATCTGGGAGCCGCATGATTATGCACTCGTTTTCCTGAATGGTAAATTTATTGATACCGTGTTCCGGGATGGAGGTAAATGGACAGTGGACCTGCCAAAAGATACGACGGAGAAGAATCCGGTACTGGATATACTGGTGGAAGGGATGGGGCATATCAATTTCGCCCAGTTCATGATTGACCGGAAAGGCATCACAGATCGTGTGACGCTGAATGGGATGACCCTGATGAACTGGGAACAGTATTCACTCCCGATGGATGAGAAATTTGTGGCAGCCGCCATGCGCAAACAGCCCGCCATGATTGATGCGCAAAACGGACAGTTTTTCAAAGGGAGTTTTACTTTGACCCAGACCGGTGATACCTATTTTGACCTGGGTGGTTATGTGAAAGGGATGGTCTATGTAAACGGGCATAACCTCGGCCGCTACTGGTATATCGGGCCGCAGCAAAGATTATATTGCCCAGCCAGCTGGCTGAAGAAAGGGGAGAATGAAGTGGTGGTGTTTGATCTGCACCAGCGGGAGGAAAGGCCGGTAAGCGGGAAGCGGGCCTTAAACGAAAATTAACTGCTTAACGGTAATACTGTTTTATGAAATCTATTGTATTCTTTTCATGTTTAACAGGCTTGTTTCTTTCCGTAAGCTCCCTTAAAGCCCAGCCCAATCCCGCCCACGACCTTCAATTCAAACAACTGCCCGCCCGTTGGGATGAAGGGATTCCATTGGGTAACGGATGGCTTGGTGCTTTAATATGGCAGAAGGAAAATAAACTACGATTATCACTCGATCGTGTGGATCTATGGGATGATCGTCCGATGCCGGAAATCGATCAACTCAAATTCAGCTGGGTGGTGGAGAAAGTGATCAGGAATCAATACGACTCTGTACAAAAGATCGGGGATGAGCCGTATGAAAAATACCCCGCACCTACAAAAATACCTGGCGCGGCTATTGAGTTTGACCTGGCCCGGCTTGGTAAACTCAGTTCAGGCCGCCTGCATATCAACAATGGCTTAAGCACCATGCTCTTTGAAAACGGGGTGGTGTTTAATTGTTATATCCATGCCTCCAGGCAAACCGGTTATTTTGGGTTTGAAAGTTGTACAGAAGATATGATACCTGAGCTGAAGATCCCAGGGTATAATTCGGGAAAAGCAGGAGGGAATGGGAGCAGTGTGGAAGGACAGGGACTGGAGAGACTGGGATATGCAAACGGAACAGTCACCAAAAGAAATAACAGCATACTCTATCATCAACCCACTTACCAGGGACATTATTACGAAGTACTGGTGCAATGGTTTCGTCCGGCAAAGGACCGGATCATTGGCCAGTGGACCATCAGCAATGATAAACCGGCAGTATTACTGAAACCTGATTTTACCAAAGCAGAACCCACTTACTGGCCTTCCCATATTGCCTGGTGGAAGGATTTCTGGAGCAGATCATCCATTGCTATTCCGGATGAGCGGCTCGAACGACAGTACTATCTCGATATGTATAAGTTTGGTTGTGTGGCCCGTGGTAATACACCGCCGATATCATTACAGGCCATCTGGACAGCCGACAACGGCAACCTGCCACCCTGGAAAGGGGATTTTCATCATGACCTGAACACACAATTAAGTTACTGGCCGGGATATGCTTCCAATCATCTTGACCTCACAGCAGGGTATACCAACTGGATGTTGAAAGTGCGGAAAGAAAATGAACGATGGACCAGGCAGTATTTTGAATTACCCGGATTAAATGTACCCGGGGTAAGCACCATCAGTGGAAAGGAAATGGGTGGCTGGATCCAGTATTCCATGAGCCCGACCACATCGGCCTGGCTGGCTCAGCATTTTTACTGGCAGGCCATGTACAGTAAAAACCGGAAGGATTACGAACAGGCTTTATCCTGGTTAAACGATGTTGAGTTATTTCTTTACAGATACCTGGAGAAGGAAGAGCTCGATCCAGGCTTTATAGCCCTGAGTTCAAGCCCGGAGTATCACGACAATTCAGTTAAAGCCTGGTTCAGGTATACCAGCAATTATGATAAAGCCCTGATAAAATTTGTCCGGTTCGCGAGGCAGCAACTCATCGAGGAGTTTAATAAGTTCTTCCCGCCGGTGATTCTTGCTGAAGATGATTATATTGAAAAACTGGGCGCATTTGATTCAAATGAAACAGGGCTGACTGTTGCACCCGGGCAAAACCTGGACCGCTCTCATCGCCATCTATCACCTTACATGGCTATCTACCCGCTTTGTTTGCTGGATGTCGACAAAGCAGATGATAATTTACTGATCAATCAGTCGCTGCGTCATATGGAGAAACTCGGTACCCGTGAATGGTGTGGTTATTCTTTCAGCTGGATGGCCTGTATGTATGCGCGTTGCCGCGAAGCCGACAGCGCGGTGAGTATGCTGAATAAATTCGCGTCCAACTTTGTTTCTTCCAACAGTTTTCACCTGAACGGGGATCAGAAGGGCGGACAGTATTCAAACTTTACCTACCGGCCTTTTACGTTAGAAGGAAATTTTGCCTACGCCCAGGGCGTACAGGAGTTATTATTACAAACCAGGGAAAGAGTGATAGAAGTATTCCCTGCCGTACCGGACAACTGGAAGAATGTATCTTTCCGTACGTTGCGGGTAGAAGGGGCTTTCCTGGTTTCAGCAACAAGAGCATCCGGAGTGGCAGAGAGTGTATCGATTAAAAGTGAAACCGGTGGTAACTGTGTAATCCGGTTACCTTTTAAAACATGGATCGTTACCGGGATTGAACGGGCTAAACTGAAGATGAAGGATGGGATAGTACTGATTCCGATGATAAAGGGGCAGGTGGTGAGGTTTAAGAACGGATATGAATAATGGTCAATGATTACTCATTACTCTTACTTGCTGCGTATTTATCACAATTAAGAATAAATCAGCTTTATGCGAATTGTCAAGCCTTTTTTTCTCTTTTTCTCTTTTGCCCTCTTTGGCAATTGTATTTCTGCCCAACCTAAGCCAAGTGCTGCCCAGCTGGCCTGGCACGATATGGAATACTATTTCTTTTTCCATTTTGGTCCCAACACGTTTACCGACCTGGAGTGGGGACATGGCACGGAGTCTGAAGATATGTTCAACCCGACAGAATTAGATTGCCGGCAATGGGTACGCACGGCCAAAGCTGCGGGAGCAAAGGGCGTGATCATTACCGCCAAGCATCATGACGGATTTTGTTTGTGGCCCAGTAAATATTCCAAACATACGGTCCGGGAGAGCAAATGGAAAAACGGGAAGGGAGATGTGCTAAAAGAACTCTCTGCGGCTTGTAAGGAGTACGGCTTGAAGTTCGGGGTCTATATTTCACCCTGGGACCGAAACCATCCGGATTATGGTACAGAGAAATACAATGATGTATTTGTGAATATGATGAAGGAGCTCTTTACCAACTATGGTCCTATCTGGGAACTCTGGTGGGATGGGGCCAATGGAGAAGGACCCAATGGAAAGTTGCAGGTATATGACTGGAAACGTTTCAGGGAAACGGTAAAAAAATTATCACCCAATACGGTTATATTCAGTGATGTGGGGCCCCATGTACGCTGGGTAGGTAATGAGTCAGGTATTGCGGGGAAGACAAACTGGAACACATTGGATACAGCCGGATTCACCCCGGGCAAGGGTGGCCCCAAACAGGATACGCTCAATACCGGTAATAAATACGGTAAAGCGTGGATACCGGCCGAATGTGATGTGAGCATAAGGCCGGGCTGGTTCTATCACGAAGCAGAAGATACAAAAGTGCGGACACCGGAGAATTTATTTGATCTCTGGCTGAAAAGTGTGGGCAGGGGAGCGAACCTGTTATTGAATATCCCTCCGGACAGGAGAGGGAAGATTCATGCGAATGATTCATTGGCGTTAATTAAATTCAGGAAACTGAGAGATGAAAATTTTGGAAAAAACCTGGCACGGACCGGAACAGCCTATTTTTCCCCGCATAGTGGTTTAACACCAGCTCCGGGATTAAATGATGGTAATTATAAAACGGCAGGGACCATTTTCGCCCCTGACCGTAACGCGTTGCAGGTAGTATTCAAAAACAGCCAGCATATCAACTGTATTGTTTTACGGGAAAATTTATCAAAAGGGCAGACCTGTGAAAAATTTACAGTACGCCTGATGAATGAAAAACATGAACTGCTCAGAGAAATTACCGGAACAACCATTGGTCATAAACGGATACTGACCTTTCCTCAAACAGCAGTATCCATTATCTCCCTTTCTGTGGATGAACAAAAATCGCCAACTTCTATTACTGAAACAGAAGCTTACCTGATAAATGATAAGCTTCTTGAAAAATAACGGATATGAAAAAGCTATTGTTTGCCTTCTGCCTCTTTACCAGTTCAATTGCACAGGCCCAACCCTATACCCCCAACTGGGAAAGTCTCGACAAACGACCCATCCCCTCCTGGTTCAGCAACGATAAGTTCGGCATCTTTATACACTGGGGTATGTATTCCGTTCCGGGGTATACTGCCAAGGGAAATTATGCGGAATGGTATCAGCAGTACTTCAACAGGAAGGATAGCGCCATTGTGAATTATCATAAAGCCAAGTATGGCGACCGTACCTATTATGATCTCGCCAATGATTTCAAGGCCGAATTATTCAAGCCGGAAGAATGGGCCAGTCTCTTTGAAAAGAGCGGGGCGAAATATATAGTCCTCACTTCCAAGCACCATGATGGTTATGCGTTATGGCCCAGTGAAGAAACAAGAAAGGCCTGGGGGTTCCCCTGGACTTCTATGGATGTGGGACCAAAGCGTGATCTGATCGGTGACCTTTTTGCAGCAGTACGTAAGACATCTGTTAGAGCGGGTATGTATTATTCCCTGTATGAATGGTTCAATCCCTTATGGAAATCCGATCCGGCCAAATTTGCGGAGCAACATACCTGGCCACAGATGAAGGACCTCATTAACCGTTACCAGCCCGATGTATTCTGGACCGATGGCGATTGGGATGCGCCTGCTGAGTTGTGGAAGAGCCAGGAGTTCCTGGCCTGGTTATACAATCAGAGTCCGGTGAAGGATAAAGTGGTGGTGAATGACCGCTGGGGTGCGGGTATCCGTTTTCATCACGGAGGTATCTACACACCCGAGTACCAGCCCGATCTTGATTTTGAAGACCATGCCTGGGAAGAAAGTAGGGGCATGGGTTTCAGTTATGGTTACAACCGCGAGGAAGATGCCTGGGACTATAACAGTACCCAGTCACTCGTGCTGCAACTGATCGATAAAGTAAGTCGTGGTGGTAATTTCTTATTGGATATCGGTCCCGACGAACATGGCAAGATTCCGCCCATCATGCAGGAACGTTTATTGGAAATCGGGCAGTGGCTGAAACTCAACGGGGCAGCGATCTATAATACCCGTCGCTGGAAGAACAGCAGTCAGTGGTCGGCCGGACGTAAAGATTACAAAGACCGAAGCGGCGATATGCTGCTGAAGATAACCGTGGATCCCGATCCGGGTTATGCGGTGAAGGAAGTGTTCTATACCCATAATCCCATAGTGAATGATCTTTATGCCATCTTACCCCGTTATCCGCAGAACCTTAAAATGGTACTAAGGGATATGCAGTTGCCCGTGGGAACCAAACTCGACCTCCTGTCAACAGGTCAATCTTTGATCTGGAAACAGGCAGGTGCCAATGTCGAAGTACAGTTGCCCGAATACAATCCATCCCTGATGAAAGCTCCCTGGGCCTGGGTGATCCGGATAAAAGGATATGGGGCTTATACCTCAAAACCCAAAGCGGACATCGAATATAAGGATGGACAGCATCCATTGATCAGTCTCAGTGGTCCGGCAGGAAGTAAGATCTGTTATACTACGGATGGCAGCACCCCGACGATAAAGTCAGCTTTATATGCAAAACCCTTTACAATTCCGGTTACATCTGTGGTAAAAGCTATTGCTATAAAGCCGGGTCAGTTATCCAGCGGGATTGTGGAGACTACCGTAAAAGTATACCTGCCTATGAAAGCAAGGATAGTGGGTAAAACGGCCCCCGGCTTGCAGTATAAATATGTGGAAGCAGCTGATCTTACTACGGATAAAGTAATTGCCGCCGCAGCAACAAAAACAGGGATCACCCCCACCTTTAATACCTCGGTAAAAGAACGTACCGATAAGTACGGGCTTGTATTCACGGGTTACTTTCAACAGGACAAAGAGTCCATGGTTGAATTTTTTACCTCAAGTGATGATGGCAGCCTGTTGTATATCGATGATGAACTCATTGTCGACAACAACGGCAGTCATGGTATGGAAGAACGTTCCGGCAAAGCCTTATTGGCGATGGGCTGGCATTCCATCAGAGTCGTGTATTACGATGGCGGTGGCGGCAACGGGCTGAAGGTTAGTTATAAGGTTGAGGGCGGGGAGAAAAAGGAGATGCCGGCGGAGATGCTGTGGCATTGAGAAAAGCCAGAAGCCAGAAGCGAGAAGCAAGAAGGGGGATCCCGTAAAACGAGGAACTTTTCTTTATTTAGATACAGATTCTGAGGAGGGGCTGTTTCCCTCTAGCCTCTAGCCTCTTGCTTCTAGCCTGATGGCTGTCTTCTCAATAGCCCGTAATTTCAGCACAGCTCATTTCCCCGTAAACACCG
>CAZFLL010000034.1:35405-37108 GCA_964519865.1 uncultured Chitinophaga sp.
GGCACCGCCGGATTATGTACCTGGTAGGAAAAGACCGGCATAAGTTCTTCTTCTTCCCTTTTCTCCTCCCCGTTATCTATCGTTACGGAGACTTCCAGGCTATGTTCAGAAGAACCCTTGTATGTACCCTTCATCGGGGTACAATCGGTAAAGCTGCGGCCAACAGCCAGGCGTACATGCTTATCGCTGACAATGCAGTTATTGGTGGGATCCAGACCCAGCCAGCCATAGAAAGGAATATACGCTTCCACCCAGGCGTGGGTGGCGCCTTCGCCACGGAGTTCATGGTTCTTGGGACAGATATAACCACTCACATATCGGGCGGGAATACCGGCGAGACGCAACATCACGAGCAATACATGCGCGAAGTCCTGGCATACACCGGCTTTGAGCTGCCAGATCTCATCCACCCCGGTTTCCACGCTGGTGATGCCTTTTTTATATTCAAAATTAGTAAAGACAAAATCGGACATCTTCACCGCGGAAGCAAAGGGGGTGCTGTTGTCACTGGTCATGGAATTGACCAGGGTAACCACTTCATCAAGCACATCAAAATTTTCCAGCAGCATAAAATCCATATAGGGAAACTGCTCCCGGATCAGGGAGAGATTTTCCCATTGGGCATCGGCAGGGGTTTCATCTTCAGGGAGACTTACTTCACTGGTGATGACATGGATCTTTGACTGTATCCTGAGTTCAGCATGTGGTTTGATCAGGGAGAAAATACCCACCTGGTTGCCAAAATAATCGGTGAACACTTCCACGGATGGATGGTGGGAGATCAGCAGGTCATGTTTCTTTACTTCCTGCTGCAGGTCACTGATGGGGAAAAGCATGACCTGGTTGGCACTGTCGATCACAGGTGAAGCGTAGGTGTACCGGGTAATATGTTTGATATGATACTCAGGCATGGGTTACAAAGTTGCGGGAAATCAGGAATTACCGAAATAAAATTGATTGAATGCGGCGGCGATACCAACCAGTTCATTCCGGGTTTGCTTTAAAAAATTCTTCAGGCCCTCGCCATCCGAGGTATTGATGATGCTGTACTTCACATTATTCATGGCCCGGCCGATCAGGAACTCCAGTTGTTTGTAGCTTTCCGGCAGACTCTCTGTTTCCAGTCTTTCGAAGTAACGGAACAACTGTCTCAGGCAATAGGCAATGGAATGGGGGAATTGTTCATTATACAGGATCTGCTGGATCACAAAATCAGCCTGCAGGTTACCCCGGTGGGTTTTCAGGTACAATTCATAACCGGATAAGGAATACAACAAATAACGGAGTGCGGGCAGTTCCACCGGTGCTTCCAGGTTATACTCCAGTTCCGTGAGTTTGATATTGAGCATATCCGCGGAAAGAATGGCCCGCTCTAAAAACTTACCGGCATTCAGGTAATTAAATCCTTCCCCCCTGGCCATGGTGATATCCACCGTACCATGATAAAGCATACCCTGGTAGATCAGTGAATCAAGGGCCGTGACCGGATCGCCGAATTTCACCTGGCTGTAAATGTTTTTATCACGGATCAGGTGGTAATAATCATTCAGGCATTGCCATACTTCCTTGGTAATATGGTCCTGAACCGCCCGGCCGTTTTCCCTGGCCCGGGTGATATTATTAATTACGGATCCCCCGTTTTGTTTATCCAGCAACAGGTGTTCCAGCACCCGCACCGAATTATTCCCGATGGCTTCCATCTC
>CAZFLL010000035.1:0-17297 GCA_964519865.1 uncultured Chitinophaga sp.
AAGCCGGTGAAATTGCCGGTCTGACCGTACGCAGGATCGTAAACGAGCCTACAGCTGCGGCCCTGGCTTATGGACTGGACAAGGCCAAACATGATCAGAAAATTGCCGTATTTGACCTCGGTGGAGGTACATTCGATATCTCAGTACTCGAACTGGGGGATGGGGTGTTTGAAGTAAAATCCACCAACGGGGATACCCACCTGGGTGGTGATGATTTTGATAAAGTGGTGATGGACTGGTTAGCTGATGAATTCAAGGCCGATGAAGCCATTGACCTCCGCAAAGACCCGATGGCCCTGCAGCGCCTGAAAGAAGCCGCTGAGAAAGCCAAAGTGGAACTGTCTTCTTCTTCTGAAACAGAAATTAATCTTCCATATATCACCGCCGTGGATGGCGTGCCCAAACACCTGGTGAAAAAACTGACCCGTGCCAAATTTGAAGCACTGGCCGATAACCTCTTCGCGCGTTGCCTGAAGCCCTGCGAAGCCGCATTGAAAGATGCCGGCCTGAGCACTTCACAGATCGACGAAGTGATCCTGGTGGGTGGTTCCACCCGTATCCCCAAAGTACAGGAGATCGTGGAGAAATTCTTCGGTAAGAAACCCAACCGTGGGGTAAACCCGGATGAAGTGGTGGCCGTAGGTGCCGCGATCCAGGGAGCCGTATTAACCGGTGAAGTAAAAGATGTGTTGCTGCTTGACGTGACCCCGCTTTCCCTGGGTATCGAAACCATGGGAGGTGTAATGACCCCGCTGATCCCCAGCAATACCACGATCCCGACCAAAAAATCAGAAGTATTTTCGACGGCCAGCGATAACCAACCCGGTGTACAGATCCATGTACTGCAGGGAGAACGAAGCATGTCCAAAGACAATAAAAGCCTCGGTATCTTCAACCTCGATGGTATACCTCCGGCTCCCCGTGGTGTACCCCAGATCGAAGTAATCTTCGATATCGACGCCAATGGTATCCTCCATGTAACGGCCAAGGACAAAGGCACCGGTAAGGAACAAAAGATCCATATCGAAGCCGGTTCAGGACTGAGCAAAGAGGAAGTGGAAAAAATGAAGGCGGAAGCAAAAGCCAATGAGGCTACCGACAAAGCCGAAAGGGAAAGAGTAGATAAACTCAACCAGGCCGACAGCCTTGTATTCCAGACAGAAAAACAACTGAAGGAATATGGCGAAAAAATCCCGGCTGATAAAAAAGGCGCGATCGAACAGGCCGCTGAGAAACTGAAAGAAGCCCACAAGGCGCAGGATCTCGCCGGTATCGATACAGCCATGGCTGCCCTCAATGCTGCCTGGACTGCCGCCAGTGAAGACATGTACAAATCCACCCAGGATGGCGGGGCACAACAACCCGGTCCTGACGGAGCCGCTCATACCGCTGACGCTGGTGCCAGTACGGATAATGTGACGGATGTGCCGTATGAGGAAGTGAAATAGGGAGAGAGGAGAGAGGAGAGAGGAGAGAGGAAAGTGGAAAGAGGAAAGAGGAGAGTGGAAAGAGGAAAGTTATAAGGGAACAGCCCTGGTTAGATGCCGGGGCTGTTTTTTTTATATGGACATACAGAGTTTAGTTTTCCACTTTTATAGTAAACGCCTTTCTTTGATTTAATTTTGAAGGAACATAAAACCATTATATATGCAGGAATTGATCAAAACAATCACGGAAAAAGCAGGGATTTCTGAATCACAGGCCAAGACAGCGGTGGATAGTGTATTATCCTTTATTAAAGATAAAATGCCGGGTGGTATTGGCGGACAGGTGGAATCTTTTCTGACTGGCAATGCCGGTAAAGTAGGAGATGTGATCGACACCCTGAAAGATAAAGCAGGCGGATTATTCAAGTAATTCGATAGCAGTGTCTGGCGCAGCCGGCACTGCTATACTTATACCCGTTTCAGCCAGCCCGTTACACTCAACCGAGGCCGGTGAGTAACTGTTACTTCATGTTCCAGTTCATCGCTTTTGAAGAATACAGCTGTGCGGGAATGGGGGAGTATTTTCTCAATATGATCATCCTGGTAGATATGCAACTGACCACCGTCTTCTTCTATCCAGTCCAGGTTCAAGTAAGAGATCAGGGAAAATTTCCGGCTGCCATCATTCTTGAACTGATCAATGTGCCGTTTGTAAAAGCTGTTGGTGTCATAAACGGCATAATGAAACTCGCAGGCATTGATACCGGTATAGCAGCTCCGGTTCAGGTAACGGATAAAGTCATCGGCCTGCTCTAAAAATTCCTGTTCAAAACTGTTGTGATTGCTTTTGTCGAGCCAGTAGATCTTGTCGCCCCGGATTTGTTCCTGGATGGCTTTATGCTCTTTATTGCCGGTGCCGGCAGCCCTCAGCATACCGGCCTGTTGCAGTTTGATGATATGAAGCCGGAGTCCGTCGGCCAGCCGTTCATTTAAAAATAAGGGATCAATGCCCATTTGCGTATTGACATAACTGTTGATCAGGGTGTCAAAGCCGGCATTCATGTTAAATATGGGGGACCAGGCACTCGTTGTAGAGTATGCGTTCTGTACCTGAATGTTGTTTGATACTCTCTGTAATACCTTCCATGTCTTTCTCCGGAGCGAAGTATTCAAAAATATACCCGTAGCTGCAGCTTTCATAATAGGCCTGGTAAGTATTCATCCGGAAACTGAAAGGCAGTTCCTGGAAAAAAGCGGGATCATTTTCATTGTGACCGGCCAGCACAAGTAAGCGGTTTTCATTTTCCTTGTGCAGATTTTTATTGAGTGTTTCCAATGGAAGATACCCCCCGATATGGATCACCTGTACCGGCATTTCATAGAAGTAACCGGATTTGTCTGTTTTTTTAAAGCTGAAATGCGCTTCCGTTTCCGGCCAGATATGCTGGGATAGATAGTTGAATTTGTTTTTGCCGCCAACGCCCTGTTGCAGTAAAAGCGGTTCTTTTTTACGGAACATTTCCTTTTTGGCAAAATGCTCCCAGGCCGGGATAAACTTGTCGGTATCCAGCTTTGTTACGAATCCTACAAAATGTACAATACTGTTATTGTTCATACTGATCATGATTTGATTATGCCGGGGTAGCCACCATCGGCAGGTTTACACAGTCAATACTGTGCAGTACCCCGTTCGACCCCTGCCTGTCTTTGGCAAGAATCCGGGCATCGTTGATATAAATGTCACCGTTTTTTAATGTTACATGAAGGTCCAGTCCGCCCAGGGTCTGGAGCTTTTGCCCGGGTTTAAAATCCCGTTGCATCTTCTTCCCTTTAATGATATGATAGGAAAGGATCTTGTGAAGCCGGGTGCCATCACCTTTAAGTAAGGTCTCAAACAGGTCGGGTGGTACAAGTTTACCAAAGGACAGGTTTACCGGGGCCAGCAGGGTATAAGGACCCATCCCTTTCAGTTCTTCTTCCAGTCCGGCTGCTTTTACCGCTTTCATGAAAGAGACCAGGTTTTTGTCGGCCATTGCGAGTTCTAATACTGTTGCCATAGAATAAAGTTTATAGCAGCAGTGGTTGCTGGCAGGTGACTGCCGGCAGTTACGCTGTTGCGTCTGATAAATTGGTCCGGGTATAGTGGTCAGGGAAAGAAAAAAAGAGCTGACTGATCAGCTCTTTTATCCGTTATTACCATCTCTTGTTCTCTGTACGGGGTGCTTTATCCCGGGCTACAGTCACAGACATGGAGCGTCCTTCAATTTCTTTCTGGTGCAGGTTCTTCATTGCTTCATTGGCTTCATTGTCAGAAGGCATTTCTACAAATCCGAATCCACGGCTCTGGCCTGATTCACGGTCAGTGATTACTTTGGCGGAATTTACAACGCCGTATTGCTCAAACAAAGTGCGGAGTTCATTGTCAGCGGTGTGGAAACTAAGGTTTGAAACATACATGTTCATAATACAAAATTTAAAATAAAAAATAGGAAATACGTGAAAGGAACTGCTGCACGAAGTAGAGAGGAGAGGAATTGATACGATGGAAGTCTCTGTAAGAATTAATGTCGTTCAGAACTGAATGTAGGGAGAACTTATTTCACTTGGTGAAGCTACGCTATTAATTCCACAAAAGACGATTTATCTTTATTGCAGATTCGCCGGCACATTTTACATGATTCCCGGGGTTGCCCGGGGAATTTTCAGAGGAAATGTTAAACTGTTCTTATAATTTGACTATTTTAGAAAGACCAACGATAATTCCCCCCTCTGATTCCTTTTGTTTTCCGCCCTTTTTATTATTCACCTCTAATCTCTTTTAACAATGAAAAGAAGAAGTTTCATTTACAACTCTTCACTCATCGCCATGAGCATGGGTGTATTCGGGAAAATCAAATGGGATGGCAGTCACTGGGTGGGCGAAGATCCCACCACCACGGATATCCTGGGACCTTTTTACCGCCCGGGTGCCCCTCTTCGTACTGAACTGGTTCAGGCGGGTACCAAAGGACAACTTCTCCGTTTTAGCGGCACTGTATTCGCAAAAGACGGTAAAACACCATTGAAAGACAGCCTGGTGGAAATCTGGCATTGTAATGAACAGGGCGTTTATGATAATACATCTGATGATTATGTCTACAGGGCTGCTGCAAAAACAGGCAGTGATGGTAAATACCATTTTAATACAATCCTGCCCGTTCCTTATAATGTCGGTGGAACAACAGTCAGGCCGGCCCATATCCATATGCGGATCTCCGGTAATTCGCGGCAGGACCTGGTTACCCAGGTATACTTTAAAGGAGATGAATATATCGCTAAGGATGAAAGTGCCGGGGATCCCAGGTCACTGAACCGGATACTGGATATTTCCACCAACAGTAAAAAGGAGAAACTGGTGAAGTTTGATATCGTACTCCGGGATGAGTATGTACTGGAAGATTCTGCTTTTAAGAAAATTGCCGGACTTTACCAGATGAGCGATAAATCCATGGCGGATTTCTACAGGCAGGGAGACCAGCTCTTTGTAAAAATGAATGGCCAGATCATGGAAGCCATGGATTACAAAGGGAGTAATAGTTTTGAGGGAGGACTGTCGAGGATTAAAGTACAGTTTCTGCTGGAATCAGGCGGGTTGGTAAAAGTAAAAGTGAGCTTCATGGAAGGACCGGATAAATACAGTACCATAGAAGGGGAGAAGTTGCTGAAGTACCCGGCTTAAATGATAGTATATAATATAACAGGTACGGTCTGTAAGTTCTGTTTGAATGAACCGGGAATAAAGGCAGGAAAACCACCAGCCTGGTTCCGGCAGTACTTACAGGCCGTTTAGTTTTTCATCAGTGAAATCAGGTAATGCAGGCAATACCAGGTCAGCAGCTGACCAGCGCAACTGTGTATACTGCTCTTTGGCCGGTACCACCACACACTTCATCCGGGCAGCTTTGGCCGCGATCATACCATTAAAGGAATCTTCAAATACAATGGACTCCTGCGGAAGACAGTTCAATGCGGCTGCACAGTTCAGGAATACCAATGGATGTGGCTTGCCATAGGGCAGTGCTTCAGCCGAACTGAAAGCACTGAACCGGTTCCTGATCTTCAGTTTGTCCGCCACAACATCCACCAGGGCCATGGGAGATGAAGTGGCCAGCCCCACACTAAAATTCCGGCTGGTAAAAAAATCAAGAATATAGTCCACCCCGGGCAGGGCGATACCATTCGCCTCAATTTTTTCAATCGCTTTTTTCAAGATGCTGTCAATGGCCACCGGGGCTTCCTGTGAAGAAATGCCAAAATGCCTGAACCAGTGGTCCACCCATTCTTCGGTACGGAGACCCGTACTGCTGTGGTATTGCTCATCCGTGAGAACCACCCCAAATTGAGCCAGGGTTTCTTTTCCGGCTTCCTGCCAGAGCGGTTCACTGTCAATCAGCAAACCATCCATATCAAAAATGACCGCTTTGTATTGCATCCTGCAAACTTTCATCAAGCCGGGCAGGATTCCAAATTAAACAGCTCTTTTTTTAATCATGCATATTCAGGACGATCATATTGCTGCCATTAGCCGGACGGGAAATGTCAAATGTCTTTTGGGTGACCGTCGCGTTGTTGATGAAATGGATCCTGATCTCGGATTGTTCCGGAAGAGTTTGTATGCAGCCGAAACAGAGTTTCTCCGCAATGACTGAACAGTTATCATTCAGCAAACGGACAAGCTCGTCCAGGTTGCTGTCGGTATGTTCTGCTGAAGGCAGTTGATTGATAAAACTGGCCAGGGCGGTTTTTCCGCCATTTACGTCATTTGTTTCCATGGCATTCCGGAGACCGGTGCAGTCAACCGGCTCTTCATTTTTCCGGCAACCTGAAATAAGGAAGACAACCAGTAAAATACTGCACAATATCCGGTTTATCATATTGCTTTTTTATCAGTTGACCATACAGTTGGTTGAAACGTTGCTTTTCCACCGGCTCATGGATTTTTTATTAGGCCTTCAGGGACAGGTTAACTTCTTACCACAAAACCAAGTGCTTTGAATACACGGTCTCTTTTGCTGACTGGTAAATACCGGATACACAAGGCCGCGGCTTCAGCGGTATAAGCCTTGTCACCCCGCAGGATCATGCATTGCAGGAACATGTACATCATTTCTCCCATGATCTCATCATTAGCCGGAATAAAATACATACGTTCATGCAGCTGGTACGCCAGGTGGATCATAAGGGTGTCGCGGTGAAAATGCCCGATTAATTCAGGGCCGGGTTTTTTAGTGTACAGGTAATCGCTGTAACCAAAACCGGCATTCTCCAGTGCAAAAAACCGGGTGAAATCATAGCTGCTTATTTCCCCCAGTTTCATCTGCAGGATATGGATATGCAACCATTCGCTGCCGTAATGACTTTCCGGACTGATCTTAACGGCCCTTGACAGGAAATCAAGGGCTGATTTTGGTTTACCCAGTAATTCGTACAGGGTACCCAGGTTGGCCAGGACATTGTATTCATATGGGTATTTCTTCACCAACGCGGTTAAAATGGTTAATGCCGCATTCAGTTCGCCTTTCTGCGCCAGTTTCCAGGAAAAGTCACTGAGTAATTTAAAATCCGCATTCCGGTTAAACGCCCGCATCCCGATATCCTGGTAGCCCAGTTTCCAGGCATTTTTCGGCGAACCGGCAAGCTTTATTATGCTGTCATATAAGGGACGGAATTCCGCATCCCGGAATTCGGACGGCCCAGACTTAGTACCTCCGCCTTCCATCGGGAAGAAATAGGGGATCGAGGCTTCCATGCGACGGTACATACGATCACCACTGTCTGCGGTATTGATAAATAAACGGTGGTAATCCAGGAAACCATTGACCAGTGGCAGGGGCTGGTCTTTATAATAGTACTGGTTGCCGCAGGTCCGGCCCGGCTGATAAATCATTAGGCAGAATAAAACGGGAAGTAGTTGGCGGGAAATTTTCATACAGGATCTGTTTATGGTTATTTCAAATCTACAATAACTCTTATAATTAGAAAATTCATTTGACAGATGTGGTTTGTGTTATGGGTTATTCATTAATTTTAAAAAGGAAACTTCAGCATGCAGAGAATATTTATTAACATAATTTTTTTAATCCTGCTGACTCAAACTGGCCAGTCACAACTCCGGACCGGAACCAGCATCTTATACAAATACAATGAACGATACCTGGGTATTACGATTAATGGTGCCCGGAAAAAGCTGCCGGATCAGTATTGCCGGATGGTCTTCATGGATAGCCTGTCTTTTACTTATACATTTAATGAAGATTATAAAGACCCTTTCCATAAAACAAATGTGTTCAGTCTATCGGGTTTAAGCAGGGCTACTTATTACTATTCAGGCAGTCATAAACGAATATCGGTGATGAAAAAGAAAAAGAATGACAGGAAGGTTTACCAGGTGGCTGATACAGCCCAATATTATAAATGGGAACTATTTGATGACGAGAAAACAGTGGCCGGTTTTTTATGCAGGTCAGCTTTGGCGTTCCGGAACCAGACGGATTCAGTAATCGCCTGGTATACCACCGAGATACCGGGTACATTCAGTCCGGGCTGGTATACGGGCTTACCCGGTGTGGTACTTGAGTTGCAGGATAATTATACCGGCGATCGTTTTTCTGCAATCAACGTGGAAAGCCTGGATCTGGATATCCGCTTACCGGATAATGTCATACCGGTTAAAAATTTCCACACGCTGAAGCAGGATTAATCTTTCACATCAAAAATTGCTGCACCGATTTCCTTGTCTTTCCTGGAGTTGTATACCCGTATAATCACCCTGTCCTTTTTCGTGACTTTAATGATATATTGGCCGTTACCGGATTTGGTAACAGTTCCATGAGAAACGGTTACCAGCAGATCCTCATCTTTTACCTTGTTCACTCTGACCTTTACCAGGTTTTCTTTTTTCAGCACCAAGGCTCCATTGATCCCGGTATCAATTTCCATGTCTTCCATTTCCACCCTGAAAGTGACCGGTTGTTTACGATAAGCTTTAACCGGTTTACCATGCTGTATGGCGGGTAACCATTTGCCGGACAAACGTAAGGCACGGATCACTTCCTGTTCCATGCCATAACCATGGTTGGTCAGTGCTTTAAAATCAGTTATTGAACTGTCCCTGTCCACTATGAATTGTACCACTACTGTATATGTACCGGCAGGGGCGTTATTGTTGGTAGGAATACTTCCATCGACTGTATTGGTCAGGAACCTGAGCCAGGCAGAAGGTCCTCCAGGATATGTGGCTTCCACTTCCACGGGCACAAATATTTTATCCGCGTAACTCAACAGGCTGTCGCTACCGGTTGACTGTGCCCGGGATGTACCTGAAACAAGCATAAGGGTAAAGACCGTGGCCAGAGGCAGAATTTTCATACTGATAAATTTTCAACAAGATAAAATATTTCTGAAATCCCATAAATGATTATGAACAGGCCTATTCAAACTGTACCTTGCAGGTAATTTAACGGATATGGAAACAGAAATTTTCACTCTTTGTGACTTTGCGCAGGACAACCAGTCCAAGCTGACAATTGTTGGAACATTTGACAGTATTCAATCGGCCCAGTTCCCGGTAACCCATGCCGCCTGTTCAATTGCCTGCCGGCTTCGTTTTGGTGTAAAGGAGACAGGGGATCATGATTTTAAAATTCAGCTGACCGATAATACCGGGAAAGATATGATACAACCGGTTACAGGTGTCATCACCGTTCGCCCACCCGTCAACGGGCATTTTGCAGCAGCTAATATTGTGCTGAATTTTAACCAGCTCCAGTTTGAACAACCCGGCCGCTATTCCTTTTCCCTGATGATGGACGGGCAATGGGTAACCGGCCTGCCTTTATTCCTGACCAGGCTTTGAACCATCGGAAACGGTTGTTGAAATTTTTGCCCGCTAATATCTCCAATCCTCTACTTTTGTACGGTTTTCAGATTATTTGGCTCAACCCGTTATTCGAAAAATGACAAATTCTTACTACGACCTCGTCAAACAGACTTTTAATTTTCCCCAGGAAGGGATTGAAGTGGAAGACAGCAATCTCTATTTCAACGGACTCGATTTAAAAGCCCTGATCGCCAAGCACGGCACCCCGATGAAACTGACCTACCTCCCCAAGATCGGGATGCAGATCAAAAAGGCAAAAACCATGTTTGCCAACGCGTTTAAAAAGCATAAATACGAGGGTAAATATTTCTATTGTTATTGTACCAAGAGCTCCCATTTCAGTTTTGTGGTGGAAGAAGCCCTCAAAAATGAGATCCACCTGGAGACTTCCTATGCCTACGATATAGAGATTATTAAAAAACTCTATGCCAAGAAGAAGATCACCAAGGATATACATATTATCTGTAATGGCTTTAAGCAAAAAGGTTATACCCGCCGGATCGCCAACCTGCTGAATACCGGTTTCAGCAATGTGATCCCGGTGCTTGATAATAAGGATGAATTAAAGGATTACGCTCATTCTGTAAAAGTGCCGTTTAAACTGGGCATCCGGGTGGCAGCAGAGGAAGAACCCAATTTCCCGTTCTATACCTCCCGGCTGGGGATCAGGGCAAAAGATATTCTCGAGTTTTATGTAGACCGCATCGAAGGATATGAGAGTAAGTTCCAGTTGAAAATGCTTCATATATTCCTGAACAAAGGGATCAAGGATGATATTTACTACTGGAGTGAGTTGAATAAGGTGATCAACCTTTATTGCCAGTTAAAAAAGATCTGCCCGGAGCTGGATTCAATTAATATCGGGGGCGGATTCCCGATCAAGCACTCCCTGGGTTTTGAATATGACTACCAGTTCATGATCAATGAAATTGTACGGAATATCAAAGTGGCCTGTAAAAAGGCCAAAGTGCCTATGCCGAATATCTTCACCGAATTCGGCAGTTATACCGTAGGAGAAAGCATGGCTCATATCTATAGTGTGATCGCGGAGAAAGTGCAGAATGACCGCGAAACCTGGTACATGATCGATTCATCCTTTATCACCACACTCCCGGATACCTGGGGTATCGGGGAAAAATTCCTGATGCTGCCGGTCAATAAATGGGACCAGGATTACCAGCGGGTGGTACTGGGAGGAATTACCTGTGACAGTCATGATTACTACGATTCAGAAGAACATATCAACGAAGTATTCCTGCCCAAGGTAAATGACGATAAGGAACCGCTCTATGTGGGCTTCTTTCATACCGGCGCATACCAGGACCAGATCAGCGGCTATGGCGGGATCAAGCACTGCCTGATTCCCTCACCCAAGCACGTAATTGTGGGATATGATAAGAACGGCAAACTGGTGGATTGGGTATATGCCAAGCAGCAGACAGCACAGAGTATGCTCAAGATTCTGGGATATAAATAAGCGAGAAGCGAGAGGCTAGAAGCGAGAAGGATACAGCCCCTCCTTCATAAAATAAAATAAAAATAACAGCCAGATCTCGTTTTACGTGATCTGGCTGTTCACTTCTAGCTTCTAGCCTCTAGCTGTTAACTATGCCGGCTATACCGTTTCCATTCCTTAATCTCAAATTTGCTGTACCTGGAACGGTCGACCTGGTTTTTGTCCAGGAAAAAGCGGTTGTCAAATCCTTTCCAGTAAAGCAGCCCCTGGGGATTGCGGTGAAAATAATTTCCATTGACATTACGGGCCATGGTAAATCCAGGGTGAGGGGTGATGATCAGGGGAGCGCCAGCCAGCTGAGTGGAATAGGAAGGTCCCGACAGAGTCCGGTGACTGGAAACGGGCGGAGGCCCGGATTCTCTTTTTTTGTTGGCCCATACCCGGCTATGGCCGCAACTGCTGAGTAAAAATGCAGCCACAACAACAGCTGCCGATGATAAGATAAATGTTCTTTTCATTCGTCTGATTTTAATGGTGAAGAAATGTGAACTGCGTTTTTTGCAGCGGATGGTTTATTGATCATTTCGGGTTCTTTTTGTACGTACACCACCACTATTCCCTGTTTTGACAACTGGTTCGGGAACCGGTGTTGGTTTCACCATTTCTTTCACGGGGGGAAGAGTGGTTATGCTGTCTTTTGTTTCCGGATTTTTTTCCAGGGCTATAAGCGGTTTTATTTCTTTCAGGCTGTCTTCATCTTCAATACCTAAAAACCGGACCGGGCGGGGCTGGCTGTCTTTTACCATGGGAGCTCTGGGGCCAAAAACAAGGGCGCTGTATTGTTTTCCGGCGGCACAGCTGGCGGCCAGTGCAATGATCAGCATCAGGATAACCGCTTGTATAATTTTAGTGGTTTGCATGAGGATTGCCATTATTTTAGTCCCTTGAACGATTAGTAAACACCAATTCGTTTGCCATAAACTCTTAAAAAACGTTAGCATGAAGCAATTTTTCATAGTCTTAACAGTACTTGTTATCAGTATCTGCGGCAAAGCACAGCCGGCCGAAGACTCGGTAAAAGCCGTCGTCAGCAATCTTTTCACTGCCATGATTAAATCGGATACCGTATTGCTGAAATCCTGTTTTGCCGACAGTATGGTTTTGCAGACGATCATCCGTGGCAAAAGCGGCGGGGCTGAAGTGATGAATGAAACAGCCGCCGGTTTTGTTAAAAGTATCGGATCCCTGAAACCGGGTGCAGCCGATGAACGGATAAAATTCGGTACCATACTTATAGACGGTCCATTGGCCCTGGTATGGACACCTTACCAGTTTTATTACAACGGCCAGTTCAGTCATTGCGGGGTGAACTCTTTTCACCTGGTCCGGTTTAAGGATGGCTGGAGGATTCAGTACCTGATTGATACGAGGAGGAGAACGGGGTGCGAGTGATAGTCGGTAGTTAGTAGTCGGTAGTTAGTAGCCTGCCTGCCGGTAGGCAGGTCAACAGCCCATGCTAAGAGGTTTTTTTAGCAAGTGTAGTACAAGTAAAATAAGGTAAGTAACAAATAAGCACCAGGCCTTCTAAGGAGGTTTGGTGCTTATTTGTATTTTGGAACTTGGTCATTTTTTGGATCTTGGCATCTTTGGTTCTTGGATCTTTGTATAAAAAAGTAACCCTCCGTGGAAACGGAGGGCGTAAACCAAAACCAACTGCTTATGAGAAAAATGTTTATTTATTTTTTACTTTATTTCGATGGCCTTTGAAGCTTTGACTGTTACCAGCTTCGGAAGGTTTAATCGTAATACACCATTGATGTAAGATGCTTCTATGTTGGTTGCATCTATTTTGTCATCAATTGTGAAAGATCTCTTAAAAGACCGGAAACTGAATTCCTTGCGGATCTGTTTTTCGGTAGCGGCCTGTTCAGTCTCCTGTTTTTCAGCAGACACGGTGAGCAGGTTCTGTTCCAGGTTCACTTTGAAATCGGTCTTTTCAAATCCGGGGGCCACTACTTCTAACTGGTAACTCCCTTCTGTTTCTTTGACGTTCACCGGAACGGAATCCTTTCTTACTGAATTGTTAAAGCCATTGTTGATCAATACCGGTAATTCAGTGAAAAGATCATCCACAAAACTGCTGAAGCTTCCTTCGAAAGGTTTCTTGTTGAATTGTACGTATGCCATAATCGTTTAGTTTTTATTTTTAATAAATCAATGACAGATAGGATTCGTCAAACCATGTACCACCCGGTTTTTACGACACAGACTGGCAGTTTTAGCCGGGACGGGGGACAGAATTTCCGAAAAGAGGAAAATCTGCTGCCATATTTTCCTTTTGGGACCGCGGTTACACAGGCCTACGAACAATTTCTTTAGCTTTGCGTTTCATAAACAAAAAACTATGTATCCAGAAGAAATCGTAATACCGATGAAAGAGGAACTGACCGACAACGGCTTTTCCGAATTACTGACTGCAGAAGCCGTGGAGTCGCAACTGACCAGGGAAGGCACCACCCTCGTGATGATCAATTCTGTATGTGGCTGCTCAGCCGGGACAGCCCGTCCGGGTGTGCTGATGGCAGTGGCAAATACAGCGAAGAAACCTGATTTCCTGACCACTACTTTTGCCGGTTTTGATGTGGAAGCGGTGAAAACCCTTCGCCAGCACCTGATGCCTTTCCCGCCTTCTTCACCTGCGATCGCCTTATTTAAGAATGGCCAGCTGGTACACTTTATCGAAAGACACCAGATCGAAGGACGCCCTGCCCAGGTAATAGCACAGAACCTGATCGGCGCTTTTGAGCAACATTGTAATTAATCGGATCTGATAGATATTAAAGAGCTGTTTCATACAAGAAACAGCTCTTTTTTTAGGCCAGGTAGATGTGTAAGTACGAGGTTATAAGTACGAAGTAAGAAAGGATAACGTAAAAGAGATTGACTCAGTTATTTTAGGATAAACGTACTTAGGAGAGGCTGTTCCCTGACAACTGACACCCGACATCGGACAACTGTTTCATTTACCGTTTATACCCATGTCGGGCCGGTTTGTCTTTTCATGCGGCCTCTTTAGTATATTCGCCCCTATTAACTAACGACATGTATCCTAATCTATACTACGCTTTCAGGGACCTGTTTGGAGTGGAATGGAAATTTCTCCGTTTCGTGAATTCCTTTGGCTTTTTTGTAGCGATCGCATTTATTATTGCAGCTGTGGTCCTGACTGCTGAACTCCGCCGTAAAAGCAAGCAAGGCTTTTTTCAGCCTACTGAAATGCAGGTGATGGTTGGGCAGCCCGCCACCCTGGCCGATATCCTGCTTAATTTCTTACTGGGCTTTTTACTGGGTTACAAAATCATTGCCTTATTTGTCCTGGATAATTCCGCCACCGAAGATCCACAGGCTTTTATCTTTTCCTCCCTGGGAAGCTGGCCGGCAGGTATCGCCATGGGGTTGTTATTTGGCGGACTTAAATGGTGGGAAAAAAATAAACAAAAGCTGGACAAACCCGAGAAACGGGTGGTCCGGATCTGGCCACATGACCGGGTAGGGGAGATTACTATCATCGCCCTTGTTTTTGGGTTACTTGGGGCCAAACTCTTCGATATTTTTGAAAACTGGAGCGATTTCCTGAAACGCCCGTCGGATTATATATTCTCGGCCAAGGGACTTACTTTCTACGGGGGATTGATTTGTGCGGCCCTGGCTATCTGGTGGTATGCTAAAAAGCATAAGATCGGTTTCTGGCACCTGAATGACGCGCTGGCGCCAACCATGATGCTGGCATACAGTATCGGCCGGATCGGCTGCCAGGTGTCCGGCGACGGGGACTGGGGGATCGATAATGTGAAACCCAAGCCTTATGGCTGGTTGCCTGACTGGATGTGGTCCTACACTTATCCACATAACGTAAACGAAGTGGGTGTGCCGATTCCGGGTTGCACAGATGGCAAATTCTGTAACCAGTTGCCTGTGGGAGTCTATCCAACCCCTTTCTATGAAATAATATTCTGTTTCCTCCTTTTCCTGGTTCTCTGGATGCTCAGGAAGAAATTAAAAGTGCCCGGGACTATTTTTGCTATCTATTTGATGCTGAATGGAATGGAGCGATTCCTGATTGAAAAAATCAGGGTGAATACAAGGCTGGACTTTGGATTTATTCAACCCACCCAGGCTGAAGTGATCTCCAGCCTGCTGTTTTTAACCGGACTGGGCCTGTTTCTCTGGTTGCGGCGCAAAGCAGGGGCGTCGAAATCCACAACCCCGGTTTGATTTGTGGGATAAATGTCATTTTCTTTAAATTATGTGATTTTACTTATTTCGCCGCAAACCCTTGCCTGTAGTGCGTTTCATCCAATAGGCCAAAACCCGGAATCGATTGCGTGATTCCTGTTAGTAATTTTTCATCGCCGAACGCTATGAGAAACCGTAACTTATAGGTATCTTTGCAGACGGTCTGGGACGGTAAATTCTTCTTTTCTACAATTAACTATCCATTTGCAACAACTTGCAAACAAAGGCCCTCTATTATTCGTTGATAATAAAAATTTCTTAAGTTATGAGGCAACTCAAAATTGCTACCCAGATTACAAACAGGGATTCCCAGGCAGTTGAGAAGTACTTACAGGAAATCTCGAAGATTTCGATGATTACGCCTGAAGAGGAAACCACACTGGCCCAGCGGATTAAGATGTTTAACCGGAACCCGGTTGACTCCCAAAGAGCCCTGGATAAGCTGGTACAGGCCAACCTTCGTTTCGTCGTTTCGGTGGCCAAGCAATACCAACACCAGGGGTTGTCACTCAGTGACCTTATTAACGAGGGTAACCTCGGCTTAATTAAAGCGGCACAACGCTTCGATGAAACCAAAGGTTTCAAATTCATTTCTTACGCGGTATGGTGGATTCGCCAGTCCATCCTGCAGGCGTTGGCAGAGCAGGGCCGTTTAGTCCGCCTGCCTCAAAACAAAATTGGCACCTACAACAAAGCGAATAAAGCCTACATGGCTTTTGAGCAGGAGCACGAACGCGAGCCTTCTACCGAAGAACTGGCCGAACTGCTCGAAATGAGCGAAACAGAGATCAATAACATTTTCCAGAGCAACACCCGCCACACTTCACTCGATGCCCCCGTGCACGAAGCAGAAGATGTAGCAATGGGCGATCTGCTCGAAGGAAGTGATGACACCGATGATGATGTCATGAAAGACTCTCTTCGGAATGAAATCCGCCGGGTACTTAAATCATTGTCACCCAGGGAAGCTGAAATCGTTAACGCGTATTTTGGTTTAGATGGGGAGAATGGAGTGACCATCGAACAGATCGGGCAGAAATACGACCTGACCAAGGAACGTATCCGCCAGATCAAGGAAAGAGCGATCAAACGCCTGCAAAAGGCCCGCTACAGCAGTGCATTAAAAGCCTATTTAGGTTAAGAATATTTTAAAATCGTGGGTTAAATTAAAATAATTCCGGTGCTCACTCAGTGAGGCCGGAATTTTTTTTTAGAACCATTTATCTTTATGCCCGTTATCAGAATATGAAAGTTCAGTACTGCATTCTCCTCCTTGCTTTCTTAGGTCTTTCCTGTGAAAGAAACGTGAGCTTCAGGCTCGATAATGTAGCCCCTAAACTGGTGGTGGAAGCCACGATTGAAAATGGCCAGCCCCCGGTCGTTTACCTTTCCCGCAGCCTGGCTTATTTCTCCACCATCAGTCCCGATTCACTGGCCAATAGTTTTGTCCGGAATGCGGAGGTTTGGGTATCCAACGGTAGCCGTACCCATAAACTGAAAGAATATGCGGTTCCTGTACCGGGTGGATATACCGCCTACTATTATTCAACCGATTCCTCCAGCCTGTCCACCGCCTTCCAGGGGGAACTGGATAAAAACTATACCCTGCGCATCGTCTGGCAGGGACAGGAATACACCGCCTTCACGAAAATTCCCAATATCACCCGTCGGATCGATTCACTCTACTGGAAGCCGGCCCCGGCAGGAAATATCCCCTATAAAGTAGCCCTGATGCTCCGGGCCACCGACCCGAGAGGGTTCGGGGATTATGTCCGGTATTTTACCAAACAGAACAGTGATCCTTTTTATCCCGGACTGAATTCAGTCTATGATGACCAGGTGATCGATGGCTCCACCTACGAAATCCAGGTGGAAAGAGGTATTCTTCGTAATGGAACCGCCGGGGAAGCCTATAGTTTTTTTGATAAGGGCGATACCGTCATTCTCAAACTCAGCAATATCGATAAAGCCACCTACGATTTCTGGCGGACCATGGAATTCACCTACGCCAGTGTGGGCAATCCCTTCTCTTCACCCACCAAAGTATTAAGCAATATCAGCGGGGGAGCGCTGGGGTATTTCGGGGGATATGCGTCACAGTACCGGCGGATAATAATTCCACAGTAAGCTAGAAGGGAGAGGCTAGAAGCGAGAAGGGAAACAGCCCCTGCTAAGTAAGTTTCATCTAATCCTTTCTTTC
>CAZFLL010000035.1:17307-29570 GCA_964519865.1 uncultured Chitinophaga sp.
AGCCCCTTCTAAGAAAGCTATCAATAAACCTTATAAACCCTCCTTTCATACTCCTCCACTTTAGGGCTCTCTCAACTCTCAACCCTCAACCCTCAACCCTCAACTGTTTCCAGCTTTTCACTAAATTTGCCCACTGACCAATCTATAACCGGTCAGCTTACTAACATGAACGCCACAGAAAAAGTACACTGCCTGATCATCGGATCAGGACCTGCAGGATATACCGCCGCTATTTATGCCAGCCGTGCCGGTTTAAACCCGGTTCTCTACCAGGGTATACAACCGGGGGGACAACTTACGATCACAACTGAAGTGGAGAATTATCCCGGTTATCCCGAGGGCATCCAGGGACCCGAGATGATGGTGCATTTTGAAAAACAGGCGGCCCGTATGGGAGCGGATATCCGGTATGGACTCGCCACCAAAGTTGATTTTTCAGGACCGGTTCACAAAGTAGAAATCGATGAAGAAAAATGGATTGAAGCAGATGCGGTGATCATCTCCACCGGGGCATCGGCCAAGTGGCTGGGACTGGAAAGTGAACAGCGCCTGAATGGTTTTGGTGTAAGCGCCTGCGCGGTTTGTGATGGATTCTTTTTTAAAGGGAAAGAAGTGGCCATCGTTGGCGCCGGTGATACAGCAGCGGAAGAAGCCCTTTATTTATCCAAAATATGCGCCCAGGTCCACATGATTGTTCGCCGCGACGAAATGCGGGCCAGTAAAGTGATGCAGGAACGGGTGAAAAATACCGCGAACATTAAAATATACTGGAACAGTGTTACGGATGAAGTACTCGGTGATAAAAAAGTACAGGCGGTCCGTATTCATAATACAAAAACGGATGTAAAAGAAGAAGTGCCCGTAAGTGCCTTCTTTGTGGCCATCGGTCACCAGCCCAATTCCGATATTTTCAAACCCTTCATTGATATGGACGAGGCCGGGTATATTAAAACCATTCCCGGTACCAGCAAAACGAATGTGGAAGGGGTGTTTGCCGCCGGGGATGTTCAGGATAAAATCTACCGCCAGGCCGTAACAGCGGCTGGAAGTGGCTGTATGGCCGCCCTGGATACGGAACGTTACCTCAGCGCTAAAGGATTTCATTAGTACCAGCTATGCCGGCAAAAATGACCATCGAACTCAGGGACCTGCATTTCCAGGCTTTCCACGGACTCTATGAAGAGGAACGGAAGACCGGCAATGAGTTCAGGGTGGGGTTGCTGGCGGAATACATACCCACTGAAGAAGTCATTACTTCTATCAATGATACCGTAAATTATGCCGCTCTTTTTAATATTATAAAAGAAGCGATGAAATCGCCGGTGCACTTACTGGAGACCCTGGCCATGGATATGGCAAAGACCATTCATGAACGATTTCCCCAGGTAATCAAGATAAAAATCTCCGTGTATAAACTGTACCCGCCGATCGCCACATTCAATGGCGAGGTTGGGGTAAGCTTTGAACAGGAATATTAAATAACCTTGTTTTTCCACTTCCCGCTGCGGATATACCACAGGGAGGGAAAGAACAGGCAAAGCCAGTACAGCCATTCACTCATCCAGCCAATATATACAGGCAGGAAATAATGCTCATTTACCAGGTATACATAAGTGCTGTACAGAATGATCGCGAATAATTCGATCAGGAATGTGATACGGGTATTGCCTGTACCGGTAACGGCACTGAGCATAATAATGGAAAAAGACATCAGGAGCATCGCGGCTGTCACCACACGAAGAGATGGCATGGCAGCCTGGATAAAGGCATCGCCCTGTCCGAAGATAGACAGGAAGGTCTCCGGGAAAATATTCAGCAGGGCACAGGCCACCAGGGCCCAGCCCGAGCTCAAACGGATAATCCGGATGATCAGGGGAACCACCTGTTCTTTTTTCTGCTGGCCGATCACATTGCTGACCATCGCATTGGTGGTGGCCGCAAAGGCCCAGGTAACACAGCCAAACACCCCGAAGATATTCCGCATCACATTGGATACTTTCAGGGCCATCTCCCCATGATGCTCAATCAGCAAAAAGAAAAACTGCCAGCTGATAATACTGATCGCATGCTGGAACATCAACGGTGCCGACATGGAAAAGATCAGGGTACTGTTCTCTTTATTCCAGCGCAGATCCCGGAACAGGCCAAAGCGTTTGCTGATGCCCTTCCAGCGGATCACCAGGAAGATGACAAACATCCCCACAAATTCAGCGATCACTGAGGCAATAGCGGCCCCGTTAAATCCAAGTTCAGGGAAACCCCAATGACCAAAGATGAGCAGGTAATCCAGTCCAACATTGGTCAGTGTCTCAGCCAGGGTACCGGCCACCAGGTAACGGCTCTGGTTGGTACCCACCAGCAAGGCATTCCTTAACTGGTAGATATATAAAAAAGGCAGTCCCCAGATACGGACTCTCAGGAAACTGACCGCTTTCTCCTGGACAGCCGGATCATGGATGATGAGCTTAAATATCGAAGGGGTCAGGAACCAGGTGATCAGAATGCCCGCAACGGCCACCAGTAAACCGATCAGTACGCCCTGTGTAAATAATTTGCCAATCTCTTCCGGCCGGTTTTCCCCGGCACGCCGGGCAATCAGGGCCTGCAGTCCGTTATTCAGTCCATAACCAATGGCCGCGAATATGAGGTAATAAACCCCGGTAATCCCGGCAACAGCCAGCGCATAGTTATCCGATGCATAATGCCCCAGGAAAATATTATTGGTAATAAAATTCAGCTGGGGGATCAGGATGGCGAGACTGATCGGCAACGCGATCCGGAAGATCTGCCGGTTGCTGATCTCTACCTGTAAATGTGTATGTGTGTTGGCGGCCATGGGTGAAAAAGGAGGCAAACCTACGATATTTAAATTTTTGTCTATTATTGCACGAATTGAAAACCGATTTTGAAGCAGTTATTTACGATAGAAAACAATCCCGCATCACCTGTTCAGCCTGTATTGTCGCTGAGACTGGGTAACCGGCACCTGGGTTATTCCATTACCAATCCGGGCGGAGATGAATTATACAGCCTGGCCTATTACCGCACCGAAGAAACCGATATAAATGCGCTGGAGGAACTGATAGAAAATACCGACGCATTGAAGAATTCATTTTACAGTGTGCAGGTTTCCTGGGATTTTACCGGGAGCGCCCTTCTTTCCTCCATGGACCATCAGCCGGAAGAGTCAGGCACCATGCTGAAAGCTTTATATGGTACAAACGGGCAGGAAGCCGTGATCACAGAAACCATCAGCGACTGGCAATTATACAATGTGTACGCGGTGCCTGCAGCACTCCTGCATAAAGTACAGCAACAATACCCGGCAGCACATAGCCGGCACCAGTTTTCACTGGCGATCAAACAGGTAAATGCGTCCGGTGAAAACGGGACGATGTATGTGGATTTCCGCCCGGACGATTTTACGGTGGTGATCGTAAAGTCCAGCCGTTTACTGCTGGCCCAGACTTATAGTTATGCCACGCCCGTGGATGTGGTATATTATCTCCTGAAATGCTGTACACAGCTGCACTTATCACAGCAGGAAATTCAATTGCAGGTGTCTGGTCTCATTGATAAGGACTCGGCCTTGTATAAGGAATTATACCAGTACTTCCTCCAGCTTGAATTCCGTGAATCGGCCTGGCAGGGCACTGAATTCCCGGCCCATTTTTTTACCAATCTTAATGACCTGGCCCGATGCGCATCATAGGAGGTGAACATGGCGGACGGAAATTCAATCCGCCCACGAATATGCCCTATACCCGTCCGACCACGGATATAGCCAAAGAAGGGCTTTTCAACGTTCTGCAGCATAAACTGGATTTTGACAACCTCAAAACACTCGATCTTTTTGGCGGCACCGGCAGTATCAGTTATGAACTCGCTTCCCGCGGGGTGCCGGACCTGACGATCGTGGAAAAGGACCAGGCCATGTTTGATTTTATTAAGAAAACATCGGCTACCCTTAAACTGGAGAATTTCAAGGTCATAAAAATGGATGTATTCAAATACATCGGGCAATGCACCGACCGGTTTGACTTTATATTTGCCGGCCCGCCCTATGCGCTGACCAATATTGATGATCTTCCCAAACTCATCTTTGAAAAACAACTGCTCCGGAAAGATGGACGCTTTGTACTCGAACACACCCCCCGGAATGATTACAAGGCTTTCCCGTTTTTTGTGGCGGAGCGTAATTATGGCACCACTGTATTCTCTACTTTTGTGGAGAACAGGGATTAAGCATGACTAAAAAAGAACTCCGGAAAGTTTACAGGGAAAAACGAATGGCATTGACCGCCGTGGAGCAGTCAAAACTGGATGATTTGCTCCTGATCCAATTCCAGCAGGCCCCGGTTCCCTTTGCTGAAACCCTTTTTACCTACTGGCCGATGGATCAGCTGAAGGAGCCCAATACCAACCTGTTCACCGCCTTCATGGAATTCAGGAACCCGGAGCTGAAAGTGGCTTTCCCAAGAATCCTTCCGGATGGTTCAGGAATGGAAGCGGTATTTACGGACGAACATACTGAGTTCAATAAAAGTGCTTTTGGGGTATTCGAACCGGTGACGGGCGAAAGGGCAGATCCTTTACATCTTGATATCATTTTTGTCCCACTGCTGGCCGTTGACCGTAACGGGTTCCGCATCGGCTATGGTAAAGGGTATTATGACCGGTACCTCCCGGCCTGCAACCCGGACTGCCTGAAGATCGGTTTCTCCTATTTTGAGCCCATGGACGAAATCCCGGAGAAGCACGAATTTGACGTACCTTTAAATCTTTGTATGACGCCTCAATCGATTTATGTTTTCTAATTTTTTTCTCAAATCATTCAGGATATTTTTATTGCCTTTTGCCCTCTTGTACTGGGCTGTTGTGGCTGTCCGTAACTGGATGTTTGATAAAAAAATACTGGGTTCCACTTCTTTCGGGCTGCCCCTGATCTGTGTGGGAAACCTGTCAGTGGGGGGTACAGGCAAATCACCCATGGTGGAATACCTGGTAAGGGGATTGAAAGACCAGTTCAGGCTGGCCACCCTGAGCCGGGGCTATAAACGCAAAACCCGTGGCTATGCGCTGGCCAATGAAAATACCACTGCCCTGGAAATCGGGGATGAACCGATGCAGTTTCACCTGAAATTTCCGGACCTGCCGGTGGCCGTGGGAGAGGAAAGGATCGTAGCTATTCCGCAGTTGCTGCATGACCGCCCGGATACACAGGCCATCATCCTGGATGATGCCTTTCAGCACCGGACAGTCAGGGCCGGACTGAATATCCTGCTGACGGATTATAATAATCTTTTTACCCGCGATTTTTACCTGCCCACCGGTGATCTGCGGGACCTGAAAAGCAGTTATAAAAGGGCAGAGATCATTGTGGTGACCAAATGCCGGAAGGACCTGGATGAGGCCGAGAAGAAGAAAATCATAAAGGAAATAAAACCGCTGCCGGGTCAGCAGGTTTTCTTTACCTGTATTGATTACAGCCGTCCCTATCATATAATCAGCAATGAGGAAAGGGGGTTGGATACGCATGTGGAAATTCTGCTGGTAACCGGAATCGCGAATCCCCGCCCGTTGAAGAAATTACTGGAAGGACATAGCAATACCTACCAGATGCTGCAGTATGCGGATCATCATATTTTCACCATCGATGATCTGCGGGATATCAGGCAGGCGTATACTAAAATGAGCTCAAGGGAAAAAGTGATCCTGACCACGGAAAAAGACGCGGTACGCCTGCTTAAGTTTGCAGAGGAGATCAGGGAACTGCCCTTTTATGTGGTACCGGTCCGTCACCGGTTTTTATTTGACGAAGGACCTGCCTTTGATCAGCGGGTCATTAATTTTATTAAAGATTTTAAAAAAGAGGAGTAAGAATATGGGAAGAAAAAATTCCAAAAAGAAAAAAGTAAAAGAAAGATCCTCCCACAGCCGCGTGGTGAAAGGAGTGATCGATATTACCCGTTCGGGTATGGGCTTCGTAACCGTAGAAGGGATGGAAGCGGATATAATGGTACGGCCGGCTGATTTTAATACTGCCCTGCATGGTGACACCGTGAAAGTGGCGGTAAAAGATACAGAAGGTCGGGGACGCCGGATGCAGGGCGTGGTGAAGGAAGTACTGCAACGTAAGCGGACAGAATTTATCGGCCAGCTGCAGATGAATAAGGGCTTTGCCTTTTTCATTTCTGAATCCGATAAACCGATGCCGGATATTTTCATTCCTCTTTCCGCCATCGGTAAAGCAAAGGATGGTGACCGGGTGGTGGTAAAACTGCTGGAATGGGAAAATGACGGGAATAAACGTCCGCAGGGTGAAGTGCTGACGGTGCTTGATGCGGAAAACAGCAATGACGCCGCGATGAAGGAGATCCTGCTGGATGCCGGGTTCCCGCTTAGTTTTTCCGATGAAGCCCTGGAAGTGGCGGCCCGTATACCGGATGTGATTTCCGCGGATGAAATTAAAAAGCGGAAGGATATCCGCGAAATATTCACGATCACCATTGACCCGGTGGATGCAAAGGACTTTGATGACGCGATCTCTTTCCGTAAACTGAAGAACGGGTATTTTGAGATCGGGATCCATATTGCGGATGTAAGCCATTATCTGGAACCGGAAACGGACCTGGATAAAGAAGCTTATGGCCGGGCCACTTCGGTGTACCTGCCTGACAGGGTCAACCCGATGTTGCCGGAGCATATCTCCAATGTACTTTGTTCATTGAGGCCGCATGAAGACAAACTCACTTTCTCGGCCATATTCCAGGTGAATGGTAAAGCAGAAGTGAAGCAGTACTGGCTGGGTAAAACCGTAATGCATTCTGATCACCGCTTTACCTATGAAGAAGTACAGACCATCATTGAAGAGAAAGCCGGTCTGCATGCGGAAGAATTGCTGACCTTGAATGATATTGCCCAGAAACTCAGGAAAAAAAGGTTTAATAACGGGGCCATCAATTTCTCTTCCCAGGAAGTCCGTTTCAAACTGGATGAGAAAGGCGATCCCATCGGTATCATGATCAAGGAAAGCAAGGAAGCCCACCAGCTGATTGAGGAATTCATGCTGCTGGCCAACCGGACCGTGGCGGAGAATATTTCTAAATTAAAAGTCAACGGGAAACCATTGCCGTTCCCCTACCGGACACACGATGATCCGGATGAAGAAAAACTGGTACCCTTTGCCGCTTTTGCCAAAAAATTCGGACATAAGTTTGATACCAGTTCCCCGGACAGCATTGCCGCTTCATTTAACCAGCTATTGAAAGATGTGAGTGGTAAACCCGAACAGCATGTGCTGGAACAACTGGGAATACGGACCATGGCCAAGGCAAAATATACGACCGAAAATGTTGGGCACTATGGACTGGGCTTTGAGCATTATTGCCATTTCACCTCCCCGATCAGGCGATACCCCGATGTACAGGTACACCGGATATTGTTTGATGTATTGAACAATTCAATGCAACCGGATAAGAAGATGGAGGAAAAATGCAAGCATACCAGTGAGCGGGAACGGGCAGCCATGCAGGCTGAAAGGGACTCCAACAAATACAAACAGGTGCAGTATATGCGCAATTTCCTGGGTGATGAATTTGATGGGGTGATCAGTGGAGTGGCTTCCTTCGGATTCTGGGTGGAAACGGTGGATCATAAATGTGAAGGATTGGTGAGTATAAACAGCCTCCTGGAATATGATGAGTTCAGGCATGTGGAATCAGATTATTGTCTCCTGGGTTACCGGAGTGCCAAGACCTTCCGGATGGGGGATAAGGTCAGGATCAAAGTGGTGGGGGCTAATCTCGCCAAACGTCAGCTGGATTATGAATGGGTGATGGCCGAAGAACTGAACGAAGAAAACAACCCGAAAGGGAAAGCTAAAAAACGTAAATGATATTTATACTGGCATATGCAAAGTTTTGAATTACTCTCCCGGAAGTTCGCGGTGCATTTTGATAAAGCCCATTTTCCGGAAACACCGGCCACCTTATACCAGCCCAATGAATATTTCCTCCGCCTGGGAGGCAAAAGGGTCAGGCCCGTGCTCTGCCTGATGGGAAATGAACTCTATGATGATATCCGTGACGATGCCTGGGAACTCGCCACCGCGGTGGAACTCTTTCACAATTTCACCCTGATCCATGATGATATTATGGATAAAGCGCCCCTGCGCCGGGGTATGGAAACGGTACATATAAAATACGGGGAAAGTACCGCCTTACTGGCCGGGGATGTCATGCTGGTGAAAGCTTACGAATACCTCAACCGGATCGATGGGTCGTTCCTGCAGCCGATTCTGAGTTTGTTTAACCAGACTGCCCGTGAAGTCTGTGAAGGCCAGCAACTGGATATGGATTTTGAACAACTGTCTTCGGTGAAACTGGATGAATACCTGCACATGATTGAGTTGAAAACATCGGTATTACTCGCGGCCAGTCTGAAAATGGGTGGTATCCTGGGCGGGGCCGGTGAACGGAACCAGAACCTGCTCTATGAGTTTGGCCGTAAACTCGGAATTGCGTTCCAGGTACAGGATGATTACCTGGATGCATTTGGTGATCCGCAGAAATTCGGCAAACAGATCGGCGGAGATATATTGGCCAATAAAAAAACCTTCCTGCTGATCCATGCAATGGAAACAGCGAATACAGCCCAGTTGGATGAACTGAAACAATGGATGGCCGGGAATGCGGAGAATAAAGTAGAGCAGGTAGTCCGGCTGTTCAGGGAATCCAGGGTGGATGAATGGGCGCTGGAATTAAAAAATAAATACCTTGATGAAGCCCTGGAACACCTGGAAGATATAGCCGTGTTGTCAAAACGAAAACAGCCCCTGGCTGAACTGGCCAGGTTCCTGGTACAACGCGAACATTAATTTGGGGTACTCAAATCACCCGGACTCCGTTTTTTTCCCTATTTTGATGAGCAAAACCAACTGCTGATGTCAAACTCACTGTTTCGCCGAAAAACCATTGAGAAAATTGTAAGTGACTCTCAACTGGCCGCCGATGATACACATGGTTCCGGGTTGAAAAGAGTACTGACCGTAAAGGATCTTACTTTTTTCGGGATCGCCGCAATTATCGGTGCCGGTAGTTTCAGCAGCCTGGGCAGTGCTGTCTTTCATGGCGGCCCGGGGGTGGTGGTATTATTTATTATTACAGGGATTGCCTGTGCGTTTACCGCTTTTTGTTATTCTGAATTTGCCAGCCGTATCCCGGTGGCGGGGAGTGCATATACCTATGCGTATGCCAGTTTCGGTGAACTTTTTGCCTGGATCATCGGCTGGGCCCTGATCATGGAATATTCAATCGGGAATATCTATGTGGCGTTCAGCTGGAGTGATTATTTTACTTCTTTCCTGGGAAAAATGAATATGCATATTCCCGATTACCTCACCTGCAGTTATCTCGAAGCCAAACACGCCGTGGACGGAGGAAGCAGCAATGCTGAATTACTGGGTGCCTGGAATAATGCCCCCCGGTTAGGCGGACTGCGAATCATTCTTGACCTGCCGGCCCTGGTGATTAACCTGCTGATTACCTACCTTGTTTATCGTGGTGGCCGGGAAAGCCGGAATTTCAGCAATGTAATGGTGATCCTGAAACTCGCCATTGTGGCATTGGTGATTCTCGTGGGTGGTTACCTGGTATTTTCACACGGCCTTACATTTAACTGGTCACCGGTCAATGATGATGGGGTGAAATCCTTTATGCCCAACGGATTTGGCGGGGTGATGATGGCGGTCAGCAGTGTCTTCTTTGCCTATATCGGTTTCGACGCGGTCAGTGTGCTGGCTGAAGAAAGCAAGAATCCCCAGCGGGATCTTCCCCGGGGAATGATCCTTTCACTGGTCATCTGTACCGTTGTTTATATCCTGCTTACCCTGGTGCTTACCGGGGCGGTGCATTATAAAAACTTCGATGGTGTAGGTGACCCGCTGGCTTTTATATTTGAATCAGGTAATCTGAATGTAAGCTGGATGCAGGTCCTGGTTTCCATATGTGCCGTGGTGGCCATGACCAGTGTATTGCTGGTCTTCCAGATGGGGCAACCCCGTATCTGGATGAGCATGAGCCGGGATGGTTTACTCCCTTCCGTATTTCAGAAAATCCATACTAAATTCCAGACACCTTCTTTTGCCACCATAGTAACCGGCCTGGTGGTGGGAGTACCCATACTTTTTACAGATAAGGACTTTGTTCTTGACTTCACCAGTATTGCCACCCTGTTTGCCTTCGTACTCGTTTGCGGCGGCGTATTACTGATTCCACGGAAAGAGAAAGTGGCCGGACGGTTCACCATTCCTTATGTAAACGGAAAACTGATCTTCCCGCTGATCATTATCGGGGCAGCGGTGATCTTATCGGTGTTTACAAAAAATTATTTCAGTGATAAAGTGGATTATAGTTTCGAACATAAAGTAGAAGCCTTATCCGGACAGTTGCCAAAACATTTTACCGACACCGCCCTGGTAGCCGGTACCATTGAACAATACCTGGTTTCCGGGAATGATCCTGATTCTGCTTTTATCAAATTGACAAAAACAGTCCGTGCCGCCACAGGGCCGGCTGACAAATACATGGCCGCTTCCGGTTTTATTGCAGACAATGACCCGGTGCAAAGTAAAACAGCCAAAATTTCCACCGTGATTTTCTGGTTACTGATGGCCGCCCTGGCAGTTTTCAGTTTCCTGAAAAATTACTCCCTGATTCCCCTCCTGGGTGTCGCCACCTGCCTTTACCTGCTCACCGGTATGTCGCTCAGTAACTGGCTCTGGTTCGGGGGCTGGCTGCTGCTGGGACTGGTGATTTATTTGTTATATGGGTATAAGAAGAGTAAGCTGGCAAAATAGGTGCACGGTGTCGGGTGTCAGGAAATTCTAAGTACGTTCAATCTATAACAACTAACTCAGTCTCGCTTTACGAACCTAAGCTCGTTGCTCGCAGCTCGTTGCTCGTCCCTGTTTCATACCTTTGCTTTCTTCTATTAAATACTACAATGAAGTACCAGATTGGCGATACCGTTCTCATTCTCCATTCCAACGAAGAGGCCAAAGTGGTGGATATCATCAACAACAAGATGCTGATGGTGGAAACCAAGGGCGTTACCTACCCGGTGTATATGGACCAGGTGGACTTTCCTTATTTTAAACGGTTTTCGGAAAAACAACTGGTGCCGGGAAAAAAGGAGAAGAAATACATTGATGATGTCCGGAAAGAGAAGTATACGGATATCAAACGGGTGGTGGATGGGGTCTGGCTGACCTTCCTGCCGGTGATGGACCATGATGAATTCGGCGACCTGGTGGTGGAGGAACTCAAACTACACCTGGTGAATCATACGGAGACCCCTTATCATTTTCACTACAAACTGCATTTTTTCGGGAAGCCTGATTTTGAACTGAAGAATACCGTGCAGCCCTTTGAAGATTTTTACCTGCATGATATCGATTTTGAAGAACTGAATGACAGTCCCAGTTTTGATTTTGAATTCACCCTTGTTAATCCCGATAAAAACCTGGCCCCGCATTTTGAGGCCGCTGTAAGACTTAAACCCAAGCAGCTTTTTGCTAAAATAGAGGAACTGAAGAAAAAGAACCTGGCAACCTTTTCACAGCGTTTATTTGAAACCTATCCTGTGCGCACTTATGAGGAAGTGGTGGAATCGGAGAATGCCTGGAAACATAAATTGTCGGCTGCCGGCTATAAAATCTATGATGCCTCCAAAGCCCGCCAGCACCTCGAGCCGGCCCGTTCTGTGATCGACCTGCATATTGAGAAACTCACGGATCACTGGCAGGACATGGATAATTATGAAATGCTCCATCTCCAGTTAAAGAATTTTGAGAAATATTATCACCTGGCTGTAGCCCATCACCAGCCCTCCCTGATCGTGATTCACGGGGTGGGAGAGGGCAAACTCCGGGATGAGATCCACGATATACTCCGCTTAAAGAAAGAAGTAAAGTCCTTTATCAACCGCCATCACCCGGCCTATGGCTACGGGGCTACAGAAATATTCTTTCAATACTGATTAACATTTCTACCTTTGTATTTGCTACAAGCCAGGCTATCGCTCCTCCTGTAAGGGAGGTGAGGAAAGTCCGGACAGCACAGAGCAATGCACCGGTGAACAGCCGGCCTGTTGAAAGACAGAGAGAGAGTGCCACAGAAAATTACCGCCTGATGTAGCTTTTGCGGATGGGGATAGTCTGAAAGGGAAATTGCCAGAAGGCAAGCCTTCAAGGAGAATTGCCA
>CAZFLL010000035.1:29670-36248 GCA_964519865.1 uncultured Chitinophaga sp.
GGCAAGCCTTCAAGGAGAATTGCCAAAGGGCAAGCCCTCCTTCGCTAAAGCTACGGAGGGCAAGGTTGAAAACGTGGGGTAAGAGCCCACGGCTTATGACGGTAACGTCATTCGCGGGTAAACCTTGCATGCTGAAATGCCACGTATAGTATCCATTAAGGGCGGCTCGTCCGTGTATGCCGCAAGGCATCGGGATACAGGGTAGGCAGATTGAGCCCGGTGCGCAAGTGCCGGGACAGATAAATGATAGGCCGCACATGCAAATGTGTCACAAGATCCGGCTTATGGCTTGTAGCTCTTTTTTTTAGTTGCGAGATTCAAGATGTGAGTTGCGAGTAAACAGCCCATACTTACAAGATAGTTTCTATACCAACTAACGATACTTGTTTTACAACTTCTATCTCGTACCTCGTAGCTCGTATCTCGTAGCTAATGTGAAGATCAATTTTTATATATAAGCACGTACTAAGGTATATTACTTAAGTAAAATACCTGCTCCCTCCATCATCCACGCTATCCCCAGGTGTACTACCAATCCTCCCCAGATCGAACGCGTATTATATACTACAATTCCGAGCAGGATTCCACCGAAATAAGAGCTGATACATTCCCCCATGGGCTTGCCGAAATGGATGCTGCAGTAAAATATGGCGACGGGGAGGATCGCGTCTTTTCCCAGCCATTTGGCAAAAGCCAGTACCAGGAAACCCCGGAAAAATAATTCAATGGACAGGAAGTCTGAACCATAACCCAGCTCAAACAGGATGGTCTGCCAGGGGCTGAGTTGAGTGATATCACCCGCGGGAGCAATGGTTTTTAATTTGGGGTACATGGCCTGAAAATCCGGCTGGGTGCCGGCAAATCCAATAAGAGGTAACATGAGCAGCAACATAAGCAGGTAAGGTTGCCAGTTGCCGATACCTGCCCGGGTGCCCAGGATGCTTTCTTCGTGAAGGATTTTTTTATGGATGATCAGCAGGCAGGTGAATACGATCAATAAGAGGACCGGCCAGTAAAGCACTTTATTCCAGAAGATATTCATGTCCGGAATGGAGGTAAATGTAAAATTGAAACGGGCCGTGTATTTAAAAGCAAATAACAACGTGGCCAGGAAAAACAACTGGTAAAAAGAAGCGGGGAGCGGGGGTTTGGCGGCGTGACAGAACCGGTAAAGAAATAACGGGATGCCGAAGGCAACCATAAAGACCATGCTCCATACTAAAAGTTTAACCGGAAACGGATTATTTTTTCCAATGAGTTTATCCAGGTGGAACTGGTAATTCAGGAAGATAAGCCCGGCGCAAAAAATACTGCAGGCAATAATATATTTCTTATCGCTGGATTGCAGGTAGTTGCGGATATACTGGCCGATTAATTTCACGATTGCAAAGTAATTTTTTTTTATGGCTTTAAACTTTCCTGCGCTGAACTGTTCCAAATTTTCGTTAAACAATTACAAACAAAAAAAGTATAGCCATGAAAACTTTATCACGCAACTTCACTTTACTCGCTGCCGCTGCAGCACTCTTTCTTTTTGTGCTCGTATCCTGTCAGAAAGAAAGCAAACTCTCTTCCACTGAAACGGTGGCCGTAACCGAAGAGGAAGCCGTCACTTATTCAGATGAAAGCACACAGACAGAAGCCAGTTTTGATGATGTGGAAGACGTAAGTATGCTGGCCGCCGATGAGGAAGGCGATGTCAGTGTATACGGACGCGGTACCGAAACAGGCCGCCTGTATCCTTTTGCCGAATTACGCCTCCGTCTCGGGCCATGTGCCAATATTACGGTAAGTCCGAATGACAGTACTTATCCCAAAACCGTTACCATCGATTTCGGACCGGTTGGTTGTCTCTGTTATGATGGTAAATACCGCCGGGGTGCCATCGTGATTCACCTGACTGCCCCGATCCGCCGTCCGGGTGCCGTGATGACGATTACCCTGGATAGTTTTTACCTGAACCGGGCAAAAATTGAAGGCACTAAAGTGGTCAGCAACCTGAGCGAAAACGGAAACATTAAGTTTACGGTACAGGTCGTGGGCGGTAAAGTAACCCACCCCAATGGAAGAGGATACAAATATGATGGAATCAAGTATGTGAAACAGATCGAAGGCGGTGTAACCCGCCCGGTGCGTGACGATATTTACAGCATCGAAGTAAGATCTAAAACCGAATTCAATAACGGACTGACCATTAATCTGAACACAGAATCCCCGCTGATCAAAAAAACGATCTGTCCCTGGATCAGCAAGGGCCTGCTGAAAATTAAAATCAACAGCCGGGTATTATTCCTGAATTACGGGGCACCTGACAACGGTGAATGTGATAATAAAGCCCTGCTGACCTGGAATGATGGCAATAACCAGCGACTGATCACTTTACCATAAACCTTCCTGTTTCTTTTTTAAAACTCCTCCGGAATTCCGGAGGAGTTTTATTTTTGCCCCATGCGCCTGTTAATCCCCGTATTTCTTTTATTTATCGTGTCCTGCAGCAGTGATACAACGAAAAGCCCCGATGCTGTAATCCCCGGCAACTGGATTGTGCTTTATCCCAAGGACGAATTACAAACCCGTAAACAGGAAGAAGTATATGCCAATGTGCAGGATTCACTGACCGCTTTAAAATGCCTCAAGCTCCTGCGGTTTTCTGAAAAAGGGTCATTTAACCAGCAGGATAGTATCAATATCACCGGGAACTGGGGACTGAAAGAAGAAGGAGTAGTCCAGGTATTTGACGGGGGCAGGGGATTCGACCGGTTCCAATCCCGTTTCAGCGGATTTGATGGCCGCGTGCTGAAACTGACTGAAATGGTGGAAACGCAGGGCGTGAAATTAAAACTGATCTGGCACCTGCTCCGGATTGATAAAGGATATGCCACCGGTTTATTTGAAACGGATAAAAATAAGTGGAGAATAAAACCCACAAAGGAAGAAACGGAAAAAGAAGTACGGGAAAGACTGATACAAATGCTGGAGTATTATGCCCTTTATTTCAGATTGATCGCCGATGAGTCCTCCTATTTTATTCCAGGCCGTGTCATCCTGCCTGTAAAATTTTACCAGCATGGAATCGGTCTGAAGACATTTGATGACCAATCGAAATTTGCCAGTCTTTTCTATTCAGTAGATCAGGCCAAATTCGCCAGCTATGTACTGGGAGGAGCCATCGGGAGGGCAGAATTTAATTTTAAAGACAACAGCAGTTTTACGAGAGAGTATGTGGAAATGCTGGAAGAGCTCGCCAGGGAAGTGAGAAAACAGTTATGAGGTACGATCCTTCGATACGACGCAGATATAAAATTTATAACCTTGAAACTATTTCTGGGCGTCTACTCAGGATGACATGAACATATCGCTCCAAAAGATAAAGTACTAAAGAGGTGCTGTTTCCAGGCATCTGGCAACTGACATCCGGCAACTAAATCAAATACGAAGTTAGAAGTACGAAAAGTTTAATTAAAAGTGATTGACTCAGTTATGATAAGATAAACGTATTTATAAGGTTAAACTAAAGACATCAAAATTACTCTCGTTTTACGAACTCCAGCTCGTACTTCGTAACTCGTAGCTCGTACCTCGTAGCTCGTACCTTTCCTCTACTCGATATGGTATGCCACCAGCGTCGACACCTGCGTCAGCTTCACCTGCGGATATCCCATGACTGCTTTTTCCTGTACATACCTGATCACCCCAATACCGGGTTTCAGGTAGGTCTGGTCACGGCGGAAATAAGGGGCATTTTTTTCGTAGTAAATATAACCGGAGAAATTGCCGGCGGCTGTTTCCAGCGAAGTATACATTTTTTTTGACTTACAGATCGCGGCGTTATCCGAAAAACTGGTAATATAACGGGTAGAATCTCCGCTATATAGTGTATAATCTCTTTTTACATCCAGCATTTCATTGGTGAACATCCGGTCCTCCAGTTTGAAAATAGTGGAGTCGTTGGCATAGAATACTTCCGGCAATCCGATTGAAATATTACTTTCCCACCAGATCAGTCCGTCTGTCAGGCTTCTCCAGTTACGGGTGAATCGAAGTGTGTCTACCTGTACTCGGTCAAATATTCCGTTGTTAAATAATGAATCCTGGTAAACCCAGTAATTTTTGCGGTTCAGGGGTATAAGACCACAATGACTGGAAGTGCAGGTATAGGGTTCAACCTCGGCCGATGTATAGGAACGGCCCGAAGGATTACCAGTCTGGGGTATACAGGAGGACATAGAAGGACTTTCCTGTAATACAGGTGGCACAAGAACAGATTCTTTTTTACAGGAAACCAGGAATATCATCCCGGTGAGGATACAGACGATAGTTGTTTTCAAGGGTTTGTTTTTTAGTAGTACGGTGCTGCAAAATAGAAACTACTTTCCGTAAATCATAGCTTTACTACGTAATTTTCCGGAATACCCGACCCGTATTTTATGCAGTATATCTGAATCTGAACCAGTTGTGTTTTAAAAATAAGTACAAAAATAAAAGCCCGGCAGGCCGGGCTTTTATCATCTATCGTAGATCTACTATTTAAATATCGTTCCGAAGAACGTTTTCATATCGTTCCAGGAAGCTGTATCAGCTGCGGCATTATAAGCAATGGGGATTTTGAATTTTTCCCCCATAGCTGTGGCATCCGGATTGCTGAATGCATGCGTGGCGCCGTCATACACTTTGAATGTATATTTTGCCCCGATGGAATCCATTTGTTTACGGAACTGGGCTACCTGTTCGGCCGGAACAAAAGGATCGGCCCCGCCATGGCATACCAATACATTGGCTTTCAGTTTGGCCTTATCCGGGGTTACCACCTGTAGTCCGCCATGAAAACTAACAACACCCACAAGATTTTCTCCCAGGTTTGCCATATTCAACACCTGGGTGCCGCCAAAGCAATAACCAATAGCGGCGATCTTTGTCGTGTCGGTCTGACTGTAACCACGGAGGGTGGCCAGGGCGGCATCAAAACGTTGTTTGGCCATCTGGGGATCCTGGTAAAAAGGAGTGGCCAGTTTGCCCGCATCAGTCGGGTTATCCGCCCTTTTCCCGTTGCCATAAAAATCTACCGCCATGGCGATATAGCCCAGTCCGGCCAGTTCACGAACCCGGCGTTTTACATAATCATTCAATCCCCACCATTCATGTACCACCAGCACCGCCGGTCTTTTCCCTTCTATATTTTCATCCCATGCAATATAACCATCCATCACCAGGCTGTCTTTGTTATCAGCAGGGGAGTAGGTTACACTCTCGGTTTTCAGTTTTGGTTCTTTCATGCTGGTTTCCTTTTTTTCCTCAGTGGAATTGTTGCAGGCGGCCAGCAAGAGCAGGCTGCCCAGCATCGGGATAATTAACTTTTTCATTCCTGGTTAGTTTGTTTCAGTTTAATACAATTAAAGTACGTAAAAGATCAGGGAACGGAAAATTTTCTCAGGAGGTTGCCGGTAAAGACGAAGGTGGATTGCCGGATCTTTCCCCTATATTTGCGCCTATGACAATCGAAAAATTACAGGATATGCGGTCCCGCATTGCCGGGATAAGGAGGTTTCTTTGACGTCGCTAACCGACAATATAAGATAGCCGAAGACAAACAACTGTCGCTCAGCCCGGGCTTCTGGGACGATAATAAGCGGGCGACAGAAATTCTCAAAAGCATCAAGTTAAACGAATACTGGGTGAAGCTGTATGAAACAGCGGAGTCCGGGGTGGAAGATTTTGCCGTTTTGTTCGAGTTCTGGAAGGCAGGCGATGCCACCGAAGAAGAAACAAAACAGGCGTACGATCATGCCCTGACCTTACTCGATGATGCGGAATTCAAAGCCACCCTGAATGAGCCGGAGGACGAACTGCCTGCCGTATTACAGATCAACTCTGGTGCCGGTGGTACTGAAAGCCAGGACTGGGCAGAAATGCTGGCCCGTATGTACCGTATGTATGGCGAAAAGCAGGGCTGGAAAGTAACCGAAATGGACTGGCAGTGGGGCGATGGAGCCGGTATCAAGACCTGTACCCTGCAGTTTGAAGGGCCTTTTGCCTATGGCTTCTTAAAAGCCGAGAACGGCGTGCACCGCCTGGTGCGGATTTCCCCCTTTGACAGTAATGCCCGAAGACATACTTCGTTTGTCAGTGTCTATGCCTACCCCATGGTGGATGATACCATTAATATTGAGATCAATCCCGCGGATGTGAAAATGGAAACTTCAAGGAGTGGGGGTGCCGGCGGACAGAACGTAAATAAAGTGGAGACCAAAGTTCAGCTTACCCATATACCCACGGGTATCGTGGTGGTTTGCCAACAGGACAGGAGCCAGCTGGGCAACCGTGAACTGGCCATGCAGATGTTGCGCAGCCGTTTATACGAAATGGAATTGCAGAAAAGAAATGCCCTGAAAGATGCCACCAACTCGAAGAAGAAAAAGATCGAGTGGGGCAGCCAGATACGCAGCTACGTTTTCCATCCATATAAAATGATCAAAGACCATCGCACCGACTACGAAACCGGGAATATTCAACCGGTGATGGATGGTGAACTGGATGGGTTTATCAAGGCCTATCTGATGAGTGAAAAAGAAACGGAGTAA
>CAZFLL010000036.1:0-36183 GCA_964519865.1 uncultured Chitinophaga sp.
AAACCCAGCCTCGTTTTAAAATCCAATATCCTATGAAAAACCGAGACAAAGATGCACTTTATAAATCAAAACGTTGCACCGTATCCGATTTTTTTTTTCAGAATAAATAACAGGGTAAAAAAAAGCCCCGCGGGAGGCGGGGCTTTGCAATTATTTCACCTGGTACATCACTTCTTTTACCAGTTTTACCGTCCTTGGCACATCCGGCAAGGCTGCTGCCACCAGGTTGGGGGCATAGTGCAAAGGCGCATCTGCTGCGGTTATCCGGCGAATCGGGGCATCGAGGTAATCAAAACCCTCTTTCTGTATACGGTAAGTGATTTCAGAAGAAACAGAGGCAAATGGCCATTGTTCTTCCACAATCACCAGGCGGTTGGTCTTTTTTACACTTTCCAGGATGGTCATCCAGTCCAGCGGACGGATACTGCGCAGGTCGATCACTTCAGCACTGATGCCTTCTTTTTCCAGCTCATCCGCCGCTCCCAGCGCCACTTTCATCATTTTATTGAAGGATACGATGGTGACATCACGGCCCGCTTTTTTCACATCGGCCTTCCCGATTTCAATATAATATTCCTCGTCCGGTACTTCACATTTATCACCATACATCTGCTCACTTTCCATAAACATGACCGGATCTTCTTCAAAACGGATAGCCTGTTTCAACAGTCCCTTGGCATCATATCCATTGCTGGGTGATACGACTTTAATTCCGGGAATATTGGCATAAAGGGCTTCAAAAGCAGTAGAGTGCTGAGCACCCAACTGACCGGCGGATCCGTTTGGACCCCGGAAAACGATTGGACAACTGATTTGTCCTCCGCTCATTGCCAGCATTTTAGAAGCTGTATTTAATATTTGATCTAAAGCGAGGACGGCAAAGTTCCAGGTCATGAACTCCACCACCGGGCGAAGTCCGTTCTGGGCTGCCCCTACGCCAATGGCCGTAAATCCTAATTCGGAGATCGGGGTGTCAATGATCCTTTTGGCACCAAATTCAGCCAGCATACCCTGACTTACCTTATAGGCCCCGTTGTACTCTGCCACTTCTTCTCCCATCATGAATACCCTTTCATCCCTTCTCATTTCCTCACTGAGGGCTTCCCGGATAGCTTCACGAAACGCGATTGATCTTGCCATTGATTAGTGCTTTTTAAAGTGGGGCAAATTTAAGCGAGAAGGCGCATAAAACCTAAAATGAAGCAGGGACATCAGGGCAATTTGCAGACAGTACGGGTAAGTGCTACCCGGCAATCAGAAACTTCTCCCCCCGCTCATTGACCCGGTAAAACCGGCCCTTTTCAATCAGGAGGGCTTCAGAGAACCCTTTACTATGCGGCACATCGGTATTAAAGACCTTTTTGTGAAACCAGGTACTGATCGTATCACGGGTAATCGTATGCCCCGTGGCGATATATTTAGCCCCGAAAATATTCAGGGTACTGTCAATCTGCGCTTCTGTGGCCTTACTGACCCCGGTGTAATATCCCCTGTACCAGAACGGGCCGATATCACTGAAAAGAATTTCCACATGTATATTGGGATACTGGTAACTGGTATCCCCGTAATAAGGCCTGGCCAGTTCATTGAGCTGGGATGCCTGGGCATTAAAAAGATTTACTTCAGAAGAAATCCCCCCATGCATATACAGTACGTCCCCGACTTTCTCCACAATATTCTTTGTCCGCAGCCAGCGGCCCAGTTCAGATTTTTCACTGAACAGCACCAGGTAATCCGTGTTCATCAGCGCCGCCTGTTCCATGTATTTTGCCTGCACATAGCGGAAATCACCATTGAGGTTCATGATCTCATGATTGCCTAACACAAAATGCACATAGCCACCGGCTGTTTTTGCTTTTTCCTCCAGGTCATAAATAAACCAGAGCAGTTCATTGACCTGGGTACCCCGGTCAAAGAAATCACCGGTAAGGACCAGGTGCCCGTCACCATAAATCCAGTTGAGCTGGTCATCTATCACTTTATTTCCCTTTAATAATCTCAGGAATCCTTTCAGATTGCCCTCCATATCGGAGATGGCCAGCTGCCTGCTCACTTTACGGTACTCGGATTTCTCCTGCTGGAGTTTTGACTTCAGTCTAACCGTAAAAAATTCCTCCGGATTACCGGTTGAAACATTCAGCTGTATTTCCTTACGGGCACTGGTTAAAGCGGTATCTGTATGAAGCATCTTTAACCCGTTTTCTTCATAGATATAATGCACAAAAACACTATCCTTGCTGTAAAGCACATAAGGACCATCTGCCCTGACGGGTGCCTTTTTCAGTCCTGCCGGTTGATTCAACCAGTAAGCGGACAGGACCAGCGGGAGCAATGAAAAAAAATAATTCAGTTTGCGCATGGTTTTTATTTCGTGTCGTGGTACCCCAAGGACGAATATGGGCCGGTGGAGGTTGCCGGGGGCTCTTTTAAAGATATTAAAAAAATCAAGCCCCGCCCGATTTTACCACTTCCCATTTCTCCCGGGTCATGATGAATTTTGTTTCACCCTTTCCATAAATCCCATCTTCAGTCCAGCCTGCTTTCCGGTAAAAACCATCCGCCCGGGTACCCGGGGTGGTGCTCAGCCAGGCTGGCTCACTGGTTTGTTCAAAATACCAGTTCAGCATTTTATCATGCAACTGCCGGCCCCTTCCCTGCTGATCGTATCCGGGTTCAATAAACAATGCCCATACATTGTGATCTGTGATGCTGACAATGGCAAAACCGGTGATCCTATCACCAGATTGTGAAACCCAGCCTTTCCCTCTTCGGGTAATATAATCCGCCACATCGGCATCTGGTACAAATGACGGATCGGAAAGTGTATTCTCTTTCACGGCATTCCTGACCCGCTGTATCTGCGGTATATCGGAAACCAGGGCTTCCCTGATGATGGATGGATTCATGGGAGGAAGATAGAAAAAAGAGTTGAGGGTTGAGCGTTGAGGGCTGAGAGTAAGGTTTAGACGTTTAGTCGTTTATTCGTTTCGAAAAGCTTTCTTAGCAGGGGCTGTTGACTGCTTCATTAATGCTTTTGCCATTCTCTCCCTTCTATTTCTTACATTTAAACCACTGAAACAAACCAGCACCCATGCACCGGATCATTATTCCCGTTGATTTTTCTGAAACCTCACTCAATGCAGCCCGCTATGCCGCCGGAATGCTGGCCTGGAATGAAGGCGCGACTGCTGTGCTTTATCATAATTATGAAAACGAGGACGACCTGGATATTTCCCTGTTTTACCTCGAAAGCCTGAAAAAGGAATTTCTCAAAGCCGGCGTGCCCCAGGTACAATGCGAACATGAAATGGGCGGTGACCTGATAGAGAATATCTCCCGCCTGGCCCATACCATGCGGGCGACCCTGGTGATGATGGGAATTACCGGAAAATCAGCCTTACGACAGGTGATGTTCGGAAGCAATACCTTAAAGCTGATCGATAAAAATCTTTACCCGGTCATGATCATTCCTCCTGATGCCGTTTTTAAAGGGGCGTCAAAAGTTGCTTTCGCCACAGATTACCGGAATGTGGAACTCAGCACCCCTTCTCAACTGATCAGCTCTGTTCTTAAATTGCTTGACCCGAAATTGCATATTGTCCATGTCAGCCGGGAAAAAGTCACCCAGCTCCCACCCGCCTTACAATCAGAAAAGGAAAAGATCGATCAGATGTTTGCCGATTTTAAAAAGGAGTTTTATTTTATTACCCGGGAAGATTTTTATGAGGCCCTGGACCAGTTTGTCAATGAGCAGGGTATCGATATCCTGGTGACTGTTCCGAAGCACCCCAGCAATTCCTCTTCCCTGTTCCGTACATCTCATACTAAAAAACTGGCTTACCACAGTCATATCCCGATCCTGGCTGCACATCAATAACTACTGATTATCTGCATTTTAGATATAATCACAATTAAAAACACGAACGAACGTTACTTGATTTTGGTCAAAGTTTGACTATCTTTACAGTCTTCTATGAAGCCTGCTTTATCCATACAGGGAATCATAATCACATTTGCCGAGCAGTCATTGCCGGCTAATTTTTACATTCCTGATTAAGGGGCATCAAACCTCTTCATTAACCATTATTTTCCTGCCGTTACCACGGCATCCGCCATTCAACTGAGGCCAGTATGAAAAATATAAAACTGATTGAAGTTCCTTCTGAGATAGGGGCCGGTACCCGCGGCGCCAGCCTGGGCATTGAAGCCATAAAAATTGCCGCTCTCGATTTCATGAGCAACTTCTTTATTCACTTCCCTTCCGAAAAAGTGCCGACCGATAACAAACTGCTTTACGAACCGATCGAATCACCCTATGCCAAACGGATAAAAGGGGTCGGTGCCACCTATGAGCGGGTGAGCAAGGCTGTGAGTGAGACCATCAAAAACAATTTCTTCCCCGTGGTGTTAAGTGGAGACCACAGTACTGCCGGTGCTGTCATTGCCGGTATTAAGATCGCCAAGCCGAAAAGCAAGCTGGGGGTGATCTGGATCGATGCCCACGCGGACCTGCATACACCCTATACCACTCCATCCGGTAACCTGCATGGTATGCCGATGGCCGCTTCAATCAATGAAGACAATGATGATTGCGCCGTGCATGAACTGGATGAGGAAACCGCCCGTCAATGGAAATTCCTGAAAAGTATTGGCAAGATCTCCCCGAAAGTACATCCCGAAGATGTGGTGTTCATATCGCTTCGTGATTTTGAAAAAGAAGAAAGGCACCTGATAGAAAAATACGGAATGAAAGTGATCACCACCAAAGAAGTCCGGAACAAAGGAGCCGAAAATATTGTTCGCTCAGTGATCCGTTATCTCTCCGACTGCACTGATATCTATGTTTCGTTTGATGTGGACAGCCTGGATTCCTCCATTTCCAAAGGCACCGGCACCCCGGTGGGAAATGGCCTCCGTGAACGGGAAGCAGAAGACCTGATCAGTAAATTCATGCAGAACCGGAAGATCTGTTGTTTTGAAATTGCCGAGGTGAATCCCACCCTGGATAAGGAAAACCTGATGGCGGAGATCGCCTTTAATATTTTACAACGAAGCGTGAACGTGCTGATGATGAATTAAATTGCCCCATGAAATTCCTTCCCGCCCTTTTTTTAGTACTTACCGGTTTTTGCCTTAAAGCGCAACCTCCGCATTATACCGATTCCCTCCAGGCGTTCAGGGACCGGTATATCAGCACGCATGAAGTGATCAAAGAAAAAGACCGGGCCGGATTGCAGTTCTACGCCATTGATAAAAAATACTATGTACCGGTAAGGGTGGAGCGGATCTACGAAGCTCCCTGGTTTGCCATGGAAACATCCGGTAAAGTAAAAAAGACCTTCCGGGTTTATGCCATTCTTCATTTTACGATCAGTGGCAAGCTCCATAAACTCTCTGTCTATCAATCACAGCAACTAATGCAATCGGAAGAATATAAAAACTATCTCTTTATCCCCTTTACCGATCTGACAAATGGTGAACTTACCTATGAAAACGGGCGTTATATTGATATCAGCACAACCGACCTGGAAAACACTCCGTTTTACCTCGATTTCAATAAAGCATATAACCCCTATTGCGCATATGTGAGCAATGTCTATAACTGTCCTGTGCCACCGGCAGAAAACCATTTAACAGTAGCCATTGCTGCCGGCGAAAAAAAATTCGCCCTATCACATTGAGGACAGTGTATTTATTTTATCACGGATGATCTTTTCCTTTAACGGGCCCAGTTCAAAATAGCTGCCCGTACATTCCTTAAATAATCCCAATGCTTCCGCATTTTTTCCATTGGCTTCCATTATCATGGCTGTATGAAAAATGGATGCCGGCTCTGAAGTCTGGCGGTACACATTTTTCATCACAATCTCCAGTGCTTTCCGGCTTTGCCCGTTTTGATAATACACCCAGGCCAGCCAGTCAAATGTTTCCGGTGTTGGCCGGTTCTTTGTTTCCCTTAAGGCTAAAGAAAGCGCTTTTTCCACATCATTGTATTCCCGGGATAAAAGGCCAATCAGGTATTTGTTGTACATATCCCCGTTATCTGAATGAGCCGTTTCTTCTTTAAATCGCTGCAGGCAAACTGCTTTACCAGCCTGGTCTCCCTCCCACTCCTTAATCTCCGCCTTCATCAGCCACAGATCAGGCATTTGGGTTTGTCGTTGAATATAATTCAGAATCTGCAGCGCAACCCTGGAATCCCGGTCATGTGAAAACGCGATCCACGCGATCCCTTTCAGTGCATACAGGTATGCCGGATCCTTTTCCAGAACTGAGAGATAGGCTTTATATGCTTTTTCCGGGCGGCCAGCATGACCATACATATCCGCCAGGTTGCAAAGGGTCCAGCAATAAATACCTTTCTTTTTTCCCCTGACCATTTCAACAGCTTTTTCCATAAGTTGAATGGCCCGGTCCTGGTGGCCCTGGTGGTCTTCAAACTTTGCTTTACGAATCAGGTAATCGAAGGAAGATGGATCTGATATAGAATCAAGATGACGGATTGCACTCCAGTACTGGCCAAGTTCCATTCCCGAATCAAAGCCAATCAGCTGATGGATATAAGGATCTCCTTGTGCATTTACCGCTGCATCATTATATGTGGCTGCCTGGGCAAACCGGTGACGCGTTATAGCAGTTTGCGCCCGGGTATACAGAATTTCCGGATCGTGGTCGTTCAGTTTAACTGAACTTCTGGCAAATAAGGAATCCGCCATAACAAGGTGCCGTGGAGTACCCGTCAGTTTAAAATAATGCTGTTGTGCAGCACCCAGTTTCAACATGGCCACGAAGCTTCCGGTATCTGCCTGCAGGCGGGCTTCCCAGAATTTTATTTCTGCAGCTGACAACTGAACAGGCTTTTCAAGTACTCCTTCTTTTAAATACATTGAATAATCAGCCTCTTTTACAAGGTGCTTTTTCCCGGAACAGGAAAGTAAACACCCAAGAACCATTAACAGGCAGCAATATTTCATAACCCTGATTTAAATATTAAAAAAAACAGGCTGATCAGATTTATCAGCCTGCCTGTTGATTAAAATGGGGCGGCGAGATAAGGGAAGCTGCCCGAAAATGCTTTATCATTCATATTCACATTGTCTTTGGTAAGACCCGGGTTAGCCGTTCCTGCAGGGCCTCCGAAGATTAATAATAATTCCGTATCAATGACATCATCTGCCAGTGCCCTACCTGTAAGTACGTTTGTACCATCAAAGAAAGTCGTTGTGCCACTGGTTTTCACATTCAGCACATCCGTAGCCAGTAATCCGGCAAAAGCCGCCTTATCCTGTCCAAGTGCATTCTGGGTATACCCGAAGCCGGTCAATACTCCCTGGAATTGGGCATTGAAAGCTGCATTCTGGGCAGAAGGCACCGTGGTATTGAACTCGTTCTTACGGGCTGCATTTACAAATACAGTATTCACTGCCGGACGTGCCATCTGGTCATTCTGCGCATAGGACCCTCCGGTGTCGAAATTATCAGCAGGCATATCATTTTTATCACATCCGGTAAGCACGGTGGCTGCCAGGAAAGTGATGGTCAACGGGAGGTGAAATATTTTTTTCATATCGTTGTAGATTATCAGGTTGATTATTTTATTTTGATTTTGTTTCAGCCCATACATTGAGTGTGGCAGCAGTTCCCAAAAGTGCTTTCGGCACTTCCACCACAATGGACATCACGTTTGTACCGGCAAATGTGTCCACTCCCGGGCTGCGGAATGAACTTTGGGTACCGGCCAGTATTTCCTTGAATCGTACGAGGTCAAAGAAAAAAGGATCATCCCGGGGTCCGGCAAATACCTTTGTTCCATTACTGTTTGTCCCGGTTACCGGCATTGCAGCATACCCGGTCACCATTACTTCGGTCAGGGGGCCGCTTGTTTTTACCGTACTCACCGTACCGGCCGTACCGGGAGCAACGGGACCGTATACCCGCATTTTGCCATTCTGGACCAGGCATTGAATAACCAGGTCTTCCACATTATCGCCTGTATTATCAATGTTGATTTCATACAGCACATTGGCCGGGAAAGTGGCCGCCGCCGTTGCCGCCGGGGAAAGCAATCCCTGCGTGTTGAGTGCAAAGACCATTTTGCTGTTATCGGACGGACTTTGAAACGCATAAAGATCGGTAATATCATTTCCCGGACTGGTGCTGCCAGGGCCCGTTACTGCGGGTGCATCAATATGATCTGCCGCGAGAACAACTCCACCGATCAGGGTAAGACCCGCGAGGGCCCCCTGGACAAATTTTAATTTCATAAAACTGATTTTTGGGTTTATTACGAATAGCTCATCAGTGTGATAAGCCGTATATCCATCACATACGAAACCCGGGGAAAAGCAGATTGAACAATTTTACTTTTTAATAAATTTGTTTGCTGTTCAATTTTATGGTGAAGAAAACCGGGAAACCAGCTTCGTCGTATATAAATGATATAACCAACAACTATGCATGTTTTCAGGCGGCTTCTCTTACTTCCTGTTTTTTATATACTCACTTCTTCCCTCTTTGCACAAACCGGTGTTATAGAGGGGCGGATAACGGATGCTGAAACAAAATCACCGGTTTCGGGTGTGAGCATTCAACTGCCGGATGCCAATAAAGGAAACAGTTCAGATGATTTCGGGGCTTTTCGTTTTACCAACCTCACTGCAGGACGTTATGAACTGGTCACCTCTTTTGCGGGTTATAAGACAGAAATCATTCCGGTGGTAGTCAGTGCTAATACTGTTTCACTGGTAACTGTAACCCTGAAAAAAACAGTCCTTGACCTTACGGAAGTCCGGCTGACCAGCAAGATCGCCAATGGACTGAATGCGTTGGGACAGGCGGATATTTTATTACGCCCTGCCAACCAGGCACAGGATCTCCTGCGCATCGTACCCGGATTATTTATTGCGCAACATGCGGGTGGAGGAAAAGCTGAACAGATCTTCCTGCGGGGGTTTGATATCGACCATGGTACAGATATCAGCCTGGCAGTTGATGGAATACCGGTTAATATGGTCAGTCATGCGCACGGCCAGGGATATGCGGATATGCATTTCCTTATTCCCGAGATAATCGAAAAAATTTCTTTTGAAACCGGGCCTCATCGTACGGAAAAAGGAAACCTGGCCACCGCAGGTGCTGTTGACTTTAAAACAAAGGATTTCCTCAGTGCCAATATGCTGAAAGCGGAGGCGGGTGATTTTTCCAGTCAACGCCTCTCCGGACAATTTATATTGCTGGATAAGAACAATACAGACAGCCGTCAGCAATGGTATACCGCTGCTGAATATGCCCGTACAGATGGTTATTTTGAAAGCCCGCAGCATTTCAACCGGGTCAATCTCCTGACGAAATACAGTGCCTGGATTGGTGAAAAGACACAGCTCGCTGTATGGTCTTCTTTTTTTGACAGTAAATGGAATGCCTCCGGACAGGTGCCTGACCGGGCCATCAGGAACGGTCTGATCGGCCGTTTCGGAGCCATTGATGATTCGGAAGGTGGCCGTACAGGCCGTTTTAATTTATCGGTGCGACTTGCAAAAAAGTGGAAACATGACTGGCAGACTACAGATCAGCTGTATTACAGCCGCTATCATTTTTCGTTGTTTTCCAATTTCACTTTTTTCCTTGAAGACCCGGTAAATGGTGATGAAATCCTGCAACGGGAAAAGAGAAATCTATACGGGTTTACAAAAACAGCCATAAAATCCGGTTTTATCCGTGGGAAAAAAACAGTGGCCGAATTCGGCGGTGGTTTCCGTTTTGACCAGGTTAACCATATCGGTTTATCCGGCGCTATTAAGAGACAAGTAACGTCCACTAAACAAGAAGGTAATATAAAAGAGAATAATCTTTTCCTGTACTGGAACCAGCAACTGGAGGCGGGCCCCCGGTTTACGATAGAAACCGGACTGCGATATGACTACTTCCGGTTTGGATATCAAAACAGTTTAACCGGAGAGTTGAACTACCGCCGGCAATCCAGGGGGATACTGAGCCCGAAACTTCATTTCAGTTATTCCCCTTCACCCAAAGTAAAATTTTTTTTAAAAAACGGGATCGGATTTCACTCCAATGACAGCCGGGTAATTCTTGACCAGCGGGCAAAAGAAATCCTTCCCAAAGTTGCTGGTTCTGATCTGGGTATTATTCTGAAACCCACCAAGAAACTGATTGTAAAAACAACATTCTGGTTCCTTTACTCTGACCAGGAATTCGTGTATGTTGGTGATGCCGGAATTGTTGAACCCGGGGGCAGATCCAAAAGAAAGGGTGTTGATCTTTCGCTACGATACCAGTTCTGCAACTGGCTCTGGTCTGATCTGGATATGAACCTGACCCAGGCAAGGGCCACGGGGGTCAGGAAAGGGGAAGATTATATTCCGCTGGCACCGGATTTTACCAGTACCGGTGGTTTGACCGCAAAGACAAAGAAAGGATTCAGTGCAGCCCTGCGCTACCGGTTTATTGATGAGCGGCCTGCCAACGAGGATAACAGCATAAAAGCACTAGGTTATTTCTTAACCGATCTGCGGGCAGAAATGAAAATTAAATCTGTTGAACTATTTATATCCATTGAAAATATACTCAACAGGAAATGGAATGAGGCACAGTTTGCCACCACTTCCCGCCTGGCGAATGAGACAGTGCCGGTAACCGAATTGCATTTTACACCAGGCACTCCCCGATACTTTAAAACAGGACTCAGTATCAGTTTCTGATCAGGAAAATGTTTTTGCCAATCCGTCTTCAAACGAACAAGGAGAATACCCGAGATATTGCCTGGCTTTAGTAATATTGAATCCTGTTTTTGAGGGCCTTTTTGCAGGCTGGGTAAATGTAGCTGCGGTTACGCGTATAAGCAGGTGACGGTCCAGTCCCAGGAAATCAGCCGTTTTACAGGCCATTTCATAAGGAGTAAGTACATCAGAGCCGCTGAGATGCCAGGTACCGGTTGCCCTTTTTTGTATGACGGCCAGAATCCCCTCCGCCAGATCCCCCACATAGGTGGGTGTACGAACCTGGTCATCCACTACCTGGTAAGGCTCGCCTTTCTCCAGTTTTTCCTTAACGATGGTCAGAATATTATTCCTGCCAGCCAGTGGTTTGCCATATACTAATACGGTCCGTACGATGGCCCAGGGAAACTTATACTGTTGTACTGCTTTTTCTGATTCCAGTTTTGTTTGCCCGTAATAATTGACCGGGGCCGGCTGATCTTCTTCGATATACATGCCTTGCTCCCCGTCAAAAACAAAATCAGTGGATATATAAACAAAGAAAGCGCCCAGATCGGCGGCGGATTCCAGTAAATACTGTGTAGCCCCGGTATTGACAGACCAGGCAAGCGCGGGATCGAGCTCACAGTCATCTGGTTTGCTGATAGCCCCGGCATGTACAATAATATCCGGCGCATATTTACTAACGGTGTGCCGGGTGGTCTGCTTATCCGTAAAATCCATTTCCGCATAGTCAAAACCGTTAGTATTCTCCATATTCAGCCGGCAGGGCCCCTTCCCTGTGGCCAGTACCTGGTATCCCCGTTGTAATAATTCAGGCACCAGGTAATGACCCAGGAACCCGTTGGCCCCGGTAATCAGTACTTTCATTTTCTCCATGTCCGGTGATTGATCAGAACGCTTTTTTATCTTCTGCTTTTTTAAACTCCGGTTTCATCCCGATATTGTAGAAAATAAAGGAATAAATATCGGCCGTGGTTTCCAGGGCCTTTTTCAGATTACTGGCCCCGTGACCGGAGTTCACATCCACCCGGATCAGCAGGGGATTATTTCCTTTATAATTCGCCTGTAAAGTAGCCGCATACTTGAATGAATGCGCCGGCACCACCCGGTCATCATGATCCGCTGTGGTGATCAGTGTTGCCGGGTAGTTGATTCCCGGCCTGATATTATGTATGGGTGAATACGTGAACAGGTTTTTAAAATCCTCCGCGTTATCACTGCTGCCATATTCCGGGATCCAGTTCCAGCCAATGGTGAATTTATGGAAACGCAGCATATCCATCACCCCTACCTGGGGAATGGCAACTTTGAAAAGATCAGGCCGCTGGTTGATTACCGCACCAACCAGTAAACCTCCGTTTGAACCACCCTGGGCGGCCAGGTACTGGGGCGAACTGTATCCCTTTGCCACCAGGTATTCGGCCGCGGCAATAAAGTCATCAAATACATTTTGTTTTTTATTCCGCATACCCGCTTCATGCCATTTCTCTCCGTACTCACTCCCACCACGCAGGTTGGCCATACAAAACACCCCACCCTGTTCGAGCCAGGCAATACGTGCCGGGGAGAAATTAGGGGTACTGCTGATATTAAATCCTCCATACCCGTACAGGATCGCCGGGTTCTGCCCGTTTTTCAGCATTCCTTTCCGGTGTACGATAAACATCGGGATCTTTGTCCCGTCTTTTGACGGGTAAAAGACCTGTTCCGTTTCAAACTCATCCGGATTGAATTTTACTTCTGGTTTACGGAACACCGTGCTTTCCCCGGTAGCTATATCATATTTGAAAATAGTGGGCGGATACGTGATTGAGGTGAATGTATAAAACACAAATTGATCATCCCTGCGGCCGCCAAAACCACTGGCTGTACCCAATCCCGGTAAGCTGACTTCCCTGTTCAGTGTCCCATCAAAATCATATACGTAAACCCGGCTGGTTACATCCTTCATATAGGTGACAAAAAGTTTATTCCCGGCAGATTGTATGGAAGAAATGTTTTCTTCTTTCTCCGGAATGATCGTTTTCCAGTTTTCCTTCTGAGGCTGTAACGGATCTATCAGGACCAGCTGCTTGTTTTTAGCACCGTCATTGGTTTCAACCAGGAATTTGCCATTTACTTCCTCCACAAAACTGTATTCATAATCCCCCGCTTCGGCAATAATGGGTTTAAATTTTTTATCGGCCGACTTACTGTCAAAGTACCAGAGCCCGTTACCATCTTTCCCTTTTCCACGGTCACTTATATTGAGAAAGACAAAACGCTCGGCTTCATCGGTGAACACGGTATGGAATCGCTGTGGATTGCTTTTATCCTCGTAAACCAGTATGTCCTTGTCCTGCGCGGTACCCACTTTATGGAAATAAACCTGGTGGTTTTCATTTTTGGTCGAAAGTTCTTTTCCTTTTTCAGGAGCCGGGTAACGGCTGTAATAAAATCCATCCCCCTGCCAGGAAGCTCCGGATACTTTTACCCAGGCCAGTGAATCCTTCAGGTATTTTTTGGAGGAAAGGTCCATCACAAAAAAAGTACGCCAGTCACTGCCTCCGGCCGATTTGCCCACCACTGCATATCGTCCGTCTTTTGATACTACAAATGCGGCCAGCCCGGTAGTACCTTCTGCAGAGAACTTATTCGGGTCGAGTAAGAGTTCTGGTTTGCCGGCCAGTCCTTTCTGGCGGTACAACACACTCTGGTTCTGCAACCCGTCATTTTTATAAAAATAGAAATACTCCCCGTTCCTGAATGGAGAAGAATACTTGGCATAATTATTAATTTCCTCCAGCCTTTCCTTCCACTGCTGGCGGTAAGGGATTTTGTCCAGGTATTCAAAAGTGACTTTATTCTGGCGGGCCACCCAGTCCTTTGTAAACTCACTCCGGTCATCTTCCAGCCAGCGGTAGGGATCCGGCACTTCTTTCCCATGATAGGTATCCACTACATCGCCCTTGGCACTGATCGGGTATTCAATTTGCGCACGGGTCCAGAAAGGAAGGAGTAACAGGAGAAAAAACACTTTTTTCATATTAAGCTTGTATTAAAGTACTAAGTTAATTTATTCATGGCTTCCTGCTTACCGCTTAGACAGGTCTGCCTAAAACAGTGATGAATGGTAAAAACTTGTGTGAAAATCAGTAATAATTGATCTGCCAGCATATTTAAACCCGGTTTCCGTGGTTTTTTTTAACCGCAACCGTTATAGATTATCAAATAAAAAGAATATGACAGATATTTGAGTTACCGGAAATAAACTAACGGTCGTGTGTTTAGTACACATTCCGAACAAAAGCTTATTTTTGCCCAGTTTTAAAATTCAAGATGGAAAAGAAAGTAACAAAAATCGGTGTGCTGACTTCCGGCGGGGATGCTCCCGGAATGAATGCCGCTATCCGGGCAGTCGTTCGTACAGGTATATATCACGGGCTTGAGGTTTATGGAATTATGCGTGGTTACCAGGGCTTAATTGATGATGATATCTTCAGAATGGAAGGCCGTTCTGTGGCCAATATTATACAAAGAGGCGGGACCATTTTAAAGACAGCCCGCTGTAAAGATTTCTATGAGCCGGCCGGCCGTAAGATCGGGTACGATAATCTGAAAAAAAGAGGGATCAACGGACTGGTGATTATCGGCGGGGATGGTTCATTTCGTGGCGCGGTGAATTTCAGTAAGGAATTCGATATCCCCTGCGTGGGACTGGCCGGTACGATCGATAAGGATATTTCCGGTACGGATTTCACGATCGGATTTGATACAGCGGTGAATACCGCGGTGGAAGCCATTGACAAGGTCCGGGACACCATGGATGCGCATGACCGTATCTTCATTATTGAGGTGATGGGTCGTGATGCAGGATATATTGCCCTGCACAGTGGGATTGCCACCGGCGCGGAGAATATCCTGATACCGGAGCGTAAGACAGATATCAACAGCATTATCGCATCTCTCCAGGAAAAAGAGCGCCGCAAGAAAATGGTGAACCTGATCGTAGTGGCCGAAGGCGATGAATTTGGCGGCGCCAATGAAGTACAACGGGTATTGCAGGAAAAACTGCCCAAAGCTGAGATCCGGGTCTGCATTCTCGGACATATTCAGCGCGGGGGTGCTCCCAGCTGTATGGACCGCCTGATTGCCAGCCGGATGGGCTACCATGCAGTGGAATCCTTACTGGAAGGACGCCACAATGTATTTGTGGGCATCCAGAATAATAAAATGAATTACATACCGCTTGAAACAGCCGTAAAAAATAAAGGGAAGATCAGCGATGAATGGATGAAGATCGTAAAGATCCTCGCCAGTTGATACTGCCGCCGGACTCCTTTCACCTCTTATTAATGAACACCACTTATGACTAAAAACATTGACAAATACCTCCATAAATCATTTGACAAAGAAGCCGGCAGGCAACATGCATTTAAACGTACAAAGATTGTCGCCACAGTAGGTCCGGCCTGCGACACGTATGAAAAATTACTGGAACTGGTAAAAGCCGGCGTGAATGTATTCCGCCTGAATTTCTCCCATGGGGCTCATGAAGACAAAGCCAGGATCATTGAACTGATCCACAAGATCAATAAATCTGAACCATATAATATTGCCATACTGGCTGACTTACAGGGACCCAAACTCCGTGTAGGTGACCTGGAAGGAGGTTCACTGGAAATCAATGAAGGTGATATTCTGACATTTACCAATGAAAAAGTAATCGGTAACCGGGAACGTATCTATGTCTCCTATCCCGACCTTCATTCCGATGTACGTGTAGGTGAAAAAATCATGTTTGATGATGGCAAACTGGAAGTGATCGTCACCGAGATCACACCCAACAAAGAAGTAAAAGTAGAAGTTACATTGGGAGGTGTTTTATTACCCAAGAAAGGCATGAACCTCCCTGATACAAAGATCTCATTGCCTTCACTGACGGAAAAAGACCTGGCCGACCTGGAATTTATCATGAAGCACTCCGTGGAATGGGTGGCCCTCTCCTTTGTTCGCAGTCCGGATGATATTACCGGGCTTAAAGAAAAAATCAAAAAAGCCGGTCATTCTGCAAAAGTGATCGCCAAAATTGAAATGCCACAGGCGATCGTAAACCTGCGGGATATAATTGTGGAAAGTGATGGTATCATGATTGCCCGGGGTGACCTGGGTGTGGAGTTGCCGGTGGAAGCCATTCCGCTGATCCAGAAAGATATTATCAAGAAATGCCTGCACCGGGCCAAGCCGGTGATCGTGGCCACACAGATGATGGAAAGCATGATTGACCGGACCAAACCCAACCGGAGTGAAATCACGGATGTGGCGAATGCGGTATTGGAAGGAGCCGATGCGGTCATGCTGAGTGGTGAAACAGCCACCGGTAAATACCCCAAACTGGTGGTGGAAACGATGACCAAGATTATCCTGGAGGTGGAAGCCAAGGCTTATGATTATAACCGGGAAGAAATGCTGAAACCACAGTCCCACTCTCCTTCTTTCCTGAGTGACGCGATCTGTTACAATGCCTGTAAACTGGCCGAAGACGTAAATGCAGACGCCCTGATCGGTATGACCCAGAGCGGGTATACCGGGTTTATGCTGAGCAGTTACCGCCCCAAAGCCCACTTATATATTTTTACGAAGATCCGTTCACTGGTCAACCAGCTTAGTCTCAGCTGGGGTGTACGCGCTTTTTACTATGATGAGGAAGAAAGCCTGGATGATATCTTCTCCGATCAGATTGATATTTTAAAAGAAAGAAGTTTTGTGCAGAACGGAGATGTGGTGGTGAGTACCGGAAGTACCCCGATCCATCTGCATCTTCCGACGAATGTGCTGAAGATTGCGAAGGTGGAATAACGATAAAGTAAAAAGGCTGTCCGTTGGACAGCCTTTTTACTTTATAACACTCTAATTTATAATTTACGGATCATCACATTCCTGTACCAGACCATATTTCCATGGTCCTGCAGGCCGATCTTACCTTTCTTATAAGTGCCGAAATCCGGGTAGGCTTTGAACTTACTGCCCGCCACGAGTTTTTTCCAGGCATCATCCCAGAGCTGGGTGGTCACCACATTCTCACCATTCAGGAACAGCTCCAGTTTGCCATTCAGTGATTTAATCTCTGCCAGGTTCCATTCTCCGGCGGGTTTCACGGTTTCCTTACTACAGGAGATCAGGTCATAAAGGTCACCGGCGCGGTGTTTAATGATCTTTGAATCCGGGTGGCCATTATTATCCAGTACCTGCATTTCAGGACCGGTATGCCAGGGCCACTCGTATTTGGCGGTATCTTCATGAATATAGAAGATGATCCCGCTGTTCCCGTCTTTGGCAATCTTCCATTCCAGTTTCAGGTGAAAATTATCATAGGCCGAATCGCTGACAATATCGCCTCCCTGTTCAATCTGCCAGTCCTTTTTATTGGTGGTATCGAGGTAAAGTGCGCCATCAGCCACTTTCCATGCAGCGCCTACCGGGTTACCGCCGTACTTGTGCCAGCCCTTGGTTGTCTGGCCATCAAACAGTAATTGCCAGCCTTCCTTTTGTTGTTCTTCCGTCAAAACGTTGGCCGTTGCAGTCGTTTTAGGGGCGAGGGTGTCTCCTTCCGCTTTTTGTGCGGTATCTGAATTGTTATTACAGGAAACAGCAGCCATGGCAGCGAATGTGCCGATGATCAGGGTTTTCATCCTTGATTTATTTTTTAAGTAATAAAATATATTTCACCATTGCTTCCGCATCTTCCTGGGTAATGGTTGCGTGCGGGGTCATGATCGCGGAACCCCATACACCTGTTCCACCTTTAATCACTTTCTGTGCCAGCTCAGTAATTTTGGCGGCATCGGCCCCTGCATATTTTTCGGCTACAGAAGTATAACTGGGTCCGGTAAACACTTCACTGATTTTATGACAGGTGAGGCAATCGCTTTTAGCCACGAGTGCAAGTCCTTTATCATAAGCCGGGTCATTGGGTTTTGCAGGTGCCGCTGTTTCGTTTCCTGCAGCTGTATCACCACCACCGCAGGATGCAAGCATAATCATGGCTAATAAAGGCAAAAAGAATTTCTTCATAGTTGTATAATTTAATCTGAAAAATTTTAGCTGTACGAAATTAGTGGTTAATCCAACCCCAGCAATAACCTGTTTGTTTTTTCATCCGTTCCGCTGGCGGCAAAATCATCAAAAGCCTTTTCGGTAACCCGGATGATATGGCCATTGATAAACTCCGCCCCTTCCCTCGCCCCGTCTTCCGGGTGTTTAATACAGCATTCCCATTCCATAACTGCCCATCCCGGGTAATCATACTGGGTCAGCTTGCTGAATATTGTTTTAAAGTCCACCTGCCCGTCTCCGGGAGAACGGTAGCGGCCGGCCCTGTTGGCCCAGCCCTGGTACCCTCCGAAGGTTCCCTGCCGTCCGGTAGGATTGAATTCTGCATCTTTTACATGAAAAGCCCGGATCCGTTCGTGGTAAAAATCGATGTATTGAATATAATCGAGTTGCTGAAGAACAAAATGGGAAGGATCATATAGCAAACAGGCCCTTGAATGGTTTTTCACTTCTTCAAGGAACATCTCATAGGTTGTCCCGTCGAACAGGTCTTCGCCCGGATGTATTTCATAGCAGACATCCACCCCGCATTCATCAAAATAATTTAAGATCGGCGTCCAGCGTTTACCCAGTTCCTTAAAGCCTTCTTCAACGAGGCCGGCCGGACGTTGTGGCCAGGGATGAAAAGTATGCCATAATAAGGAACCGCTGAATGTCGGATGCGCTGTGAGTCCCAGGTTTTGTGAGGCTTTGGCCCCATATTTCACCTGTTGTATAGCCCATTCAGTTCTTGCTTTCGGATTACCTCTCAGTGCTTCCGGAGCAAAGCCGTCAAACAATGTATCATAAGCCGGGTGAACGGCAACCAGTTGTCCCTGCAAATGGGTGGAGAGTTCAGAAATCTCCAGGCCACAGTCATTCACGATTCCTTTTATTTCATCTGCATAGGTCTTGCTTTCCGCTGCTTTCTGCAGATCAATACAACGGGCATCCCAGGTGGGAATCTGCACGGCCTTATAGCCCAGTGATTCAGCCCAGAGACAAATGGCCTGAAGATTATTAAACGGGGCTTCCTCTCCCATAAACTGGGCCAAAAAAATACCAGGTCCTTTAATAGTTGTCATCTCAGCATATTATTTATGATAAAAACTTATACAGTGAAAGGCGTCCATTTGGTTTCCGACTTTCCGGATTCGATAATGTTTTCAATAAAAGCCATCCCCCTGATTCCTTCATCCACCCCCGGAAAATCAAGCCACTCCGGTTTAGGCGTTTCTCCCTTGATGCGGGCCCTTACTGTCAGGGCAAAGTTGCGGTACAGGTTGGCAAATGCTTCCAGGAATCCTTCCGGGTGACCGGCCGGGGTGCGGCAGTTATGACTGGCAAATGAATCCAGGTATCCGCTTCCTGCCCGGTAGATCTCCACCGGTTTATCGAGCCATTTCACCAGCAGTGTGTTGGTATCCTCATGTTTCCATTCCAGTCCGCCTTTTTCTCCATAGACCCGGATCTTCACATTGTTTTCTTCACCGGCGGCGATCTGGGTGGCCATCAGTACCCCGGTGGCGCCGCTGTCAAACCGCAGGAAGGCCGCCCCGTCATCATCCAGCATCCTTCCTTCCACAATCGTATTTACATTTGAACAGATACTGGTCACTTTCAACCCGGTTACATATTCGGCCAGGTTAAATGCATGAGTGCCGATATCGCCCATTGATCCGGCCTTTCCACTTTTCTTGGGATCGGTACGCCAGGCGGCCTGGGTCTGCCCGGTCTTTTCCAGGAATGTACTGAGCCATCCCTGCGGGTATTCCACATATACTTTCCGGATCTTACCGAGTATACCCTGCTGCAGCATCCTTCTGGCCTGCTTGACCATGGGGTAGCCATTATAGGTATGACATAGTAAAAGTGACAGACCTGTCTCTTCCACTTTTGCTTTCAGTTTTTTTGCTTCTTCGAGTGAAAAAGTAATCGGCTTTTCGATCACCACATTGAATCCCTTATCCAGGGCCATCATGGCGGGTTCAAAGTGGACAAAATTCGGGGTGACGATGGTGACAAAATCAATCCGTTTATCCGCTGGCATGGCTGCTTCTTTTTCCAGCATGGTTTTATAATCGGTATACACCCGGTCTTCCTGGAGGAAGAGCTGACGGCCGGATTCAAGAGCCACTTCAGGGTTCACACTCAGAGCACCGGCCACCAGTTCGATCTGCCCGTCCATATTGAGCGCAATACGATGGACAGCGCCGATAAATGCATCCATACCGCCACCGATCATGGCCATTCGTAGTTTTCTGTTTTGCATCGCAAACGTTTGAAATGAATAATGTGAATAAACAAGTTTTACCGCGGGTAAAATTTGCTAATTGATAAATAAAATATGTGGTTAAAAATAGTACATTTAGTTTTCCGAAATCACTTTTTAAAAAACTAACGATTCACTAAAAGGCTCGCACATGAAATCCACTACACGCGTACAGCTGTCGGTCATGATGTTTCTTGAATTTTTTATCTGGGGTGGCTGGTTTGTGACGCTGGGCACTTTTTTAGGCACCAACCTGCAGGCTGACGGGTCCAGTATCGGGCAGGTGTTTTCCACGCAATCCTGGGGAGCCATTATTGCTCCCTTTATAATCGGTCTGATCGCTGACCGTTTCTTCAATGCAGAAAAAATACTTGGAGTACTTCACCTGGCAGGAGCCGTACTGATGTACCAGATGTACACAGCTGACAACATCAGTACTTTCTATCCCTATGTTTTCGGATACATGGTTCTTTATATGCCTACCCTGGCCCTGGTCAATTCGGTTTCCTTCAACCAGATGCAGAATCCGGAAAAGGATTTCTCCAGTATCCGGGTATGGGGCACGATTGGCTGGATTGTCGCCGGTTTACTGATCAGTTATCTTTTTCATTGGGACTCCAAAGAAAATATTGCCGCCGGAATGCTGAAGAATACCTTTCTCCTTTCTGGGATTGCAGCTCTGGTGCTTGGGCTCCTGAGTTTTACCCTGCCTAAAACACCGCCTACTAAAAAAAGCGGGGAGAAAGTCAGTATCAGTGAAATTATCGGACTTGATGCCCTGAAACTTTTAAAAGATAAAAACTTTGCCGTCTTTTTCCTGGCGTCAGTGGCTATTTGTATACCGCTTGCTTTTTATTACCAGAATACCAATCCATTCCTGACCAATATCGGCGTTTCCAATCCAACAGGTAAAATGACAATCGGACAGGCTTCAGAAGTATTGTTCCTGCTGGCATTGCCTGTTTTCTTTTCCAAATTTGGGTTTAAGAAAACGATATTGGTCGGCATGCTGGCCTGGGCCCTGCGTTATGTATTATTTGCCTATGGGAATGCCGGTACGCTGAGTTTTATGCTGATCACCGGGATCGCCCTGCATGGTATCTGTTATGATTTCTTCTTTGTATCCGGCCAGATTTATACCAATGCCAAAGCCGGTGAAACCTATAAAAGTGCGGCACAGGGACTAATCACCCTGGCGACTTATGGGGTGGGTATGCTGATAGGATTCAAAGTCGCAGGTTTGATCACAGATGCCTACAAGACAGCAGATGGCTTTGATTATAAAATGATCTGGCTGATCCCATCTGCAATTGCAGCAGCAGTACTATTGCTGTTTGCCATCAGTTTTAAGGATGAAAAAGTAACCAAATCCTGACCGGCAAAACAGGAAACTATGCAAAAACAAACATCAAGGCGTGAGGCATTGAAACAACTGGCAGCAGGTTCCCTGGCTGCCGGTACACTGACCTCTTTGTCTTCCTTTGCCAATCAAGCTATGGATGAGAATAACAGTCTTAAAGGTAATATCAATCATTCTGTCTGCTCCTGGACTTATAATTTCATGCCCCTGGATGAATTATGTGTTACCGTGAAAAAACTGGGCTTTTCAGCGATTGACCTGCTGGCCCCGAAAGACTGGCCCACGGTACAACAGCACGGCATCACCTGTTCCATGTGCTATACAGCCGGCAAAATCAGTCTGACCGAAGGCTGGAACAATCCAAACAACCATGCCTGGCTGATTAAGGATTTTACAGAAGCCATTCCCCTTGTCGCCAGAGCCGGTTATAAAAACCTGATCTGTTTCAGCGGCAACCGCAATGGCATGGATGATCAGACCGGGATGAAAAACTGCGCAGATGGATTAAAGCAGATCATCGGGCTGGCCGAAAAAGAAGGCGTGATTATCCAGATGGAACTATTCAACAGTAAAGTGGATCATAAGGATTATATGGCCGATAAAAGTGCCTGGGGTGTGGCCCTTTGTAAAATGATCGGCTCCCCGAATTTCAAATTGCTCTATGATATTTACCATATGCAGATCAATGAAGGTGATGTGATCCGCACGATCCGGGACAATCATGAGTATTTCGGGCATTATCATACAGCCGGTGTACCTGGTCGCCATGAGATCGATGAAACACAGGAGCTTTTTTACCCGGCAATTATGAAAGCGATCCTGGCCACCGGTTACAAAGGGTATGTGGCACAGGAATTTATTACAACCGGGAAAGAAACGCAGGATAAGATAGCGGCGCTGAAGAAGGCGGTTAAGATATGTGATGTTTAATGGAGTTGAAAGGTTGATAGGTTTACAGGTTGATAAGGATGGAAATTTTCTTTATCATAAAAATTGTTCTAAGGAGGCCCCTTGTCAACTTTTCAACTTGTCAACTTTTTAACCATCCCGACAACTGAAATTGAAATAAAAACCAATAAAACAATCTAACGATGGCTGATAACCAGTACGACGCAATTGTGGTCGGCTCCGGCATAAGTGGCGGATGGGCGGCAAAAGAACTGACCGAGAAAGGGCTGAAAGTCCTGCTCCTGGAAAGGGGGCGTGATATCAAACATATAGAAGGATATGTGAATGCCACAAAAGAAGCCTGGGAGTTTCCGCACCGTGGCCTGAAGCCCACCCAACAGATGATAAATGATTACCCGGCCTTAAAAAGAGATTACCCGCTGAATGAAATCGTGCTGGATCTCTGGGCGAAGGATAAGGAATGTCCATATACTGAGACCAAACCTTTTTCCTGGTTCCGCGGCTATCATGTGGGTGGACGTTCGCTGACCTGGGGACGTCAAAGCTACCGTTTCAACAAGTGGGATTTTGAAGCTAACCTGAAAGATGGTCATGGTACGGACTGGCCGATCCGATATGAAGACATTGCTCCCTGGTATGGTTATGCAGAACGTTTTGCCGGTATCCAGGGCAGTAAGGACGGACTTGAAGTTTTACCGGATGGCGATTTCATGCCGGCCATGGAACTGAATTGTGTGGAGAAAGATGTGGCGGCTAAACTCAAAGCTCATTTTAAAGGTAGCCGCCATATGATCATTGGGCGGAGTGCCAACCTTACACAACCACATCATGACCGGACCAATTGCCAGTACCGTAACCGTTGCTGGAGAGGATGTCCATTTGGGGGTTATTTCAGCACCCAATCGGCCACCCTCCCGGCCGCTATGAAGACCGGCAATCTTACCCTCCGGCCCTTCTCCATCGTTACAAAGGTTTTGTATGATAAGGATAAGAAAAAAGCCACCGGTGTGGAGATCATTGATACCATGGATAAAAAGACCTACGAGTTTAAAGCGAAGATCGTATTCTTATGTGCCTCTGCTTTTAATTCCACCTGGGTACTGATGAACTCTGCGACCGATATCTGGCCAGAAGGACTGGGCAGCAGCAGCGGTGAACTGGGACACAATGTAATGGATCATCATTTCCGTTGTGGTGCAGGTGGCAAAGTGGAAGGCTATAGTGATAAATATATTTTCGGCAGGAGACCCACGGGGGTCTATGTGCCCCGTTTCCGGAATGTATATGATGACAAAAGGGATTATGTACGTGGATTTGGCTACCAGGGAGGGGCCGGCAGAGGACGGGGTGTGGAGATCGCTGAATACACCGTTGGCGCGGATCTTAAGAATGCGCTCAGTGAACCCAGTGATGACTGGAGTATCAGTATCACCGGTTTTGGGGAAATGCTGCCCTATCATGAGAATAAGATCAGTCTCAACAAAGAGGTGAAAGATGCCTGGGGATTACCTGTACTCAATATGGATGTTGAGATCAAGGACAATGAGTACAAGATGCGCATCGATATGATGAATGATGCCAGGGAAATGCTGGATGCCGCCGGGGTGAAGAATGTGGAGACCTTTGACCATGGATACGAAGTAGGTATGGGTATCCACGAAATGGGTACAGCCCGGATGGGCCGCGATCCGAAATCATCGGTACTCAATGGCAACAACCAGGTATGGGAGGCGCAGAATGTTTTTGTAACGGATGGTGCCTGTATGACCAGCGCTTCCTGTGTAAATCCTTCGCTGACCTATATGGCCATGACTGCCAGGGCAGCTGACTTTGCTGTAAGTGAATTGAAAAAAGGAAATTTATAATAAAAAAACCCTCTAAAATGGACAGACGCGAACTTTTAAAAAAAATAGCCATTCTCACCGGGGGTGTTGTGATTGGTGGAGAAGTGTTCCTGAGCGGATGTAAAACCGGTGCCGATGCAGGGCTGGGTTTTTCTCCATCCACGATCGCATTGCTGGACGAAATCGGTGAAACGATTATACCTGCCACGAATACACCGGGGGCCAAAGCGGCCGCCGTTGGTGAATTCATGAAAGTGATGGTAACGGACTGCTATACGGCGGCCGAACAGAAAGTATTTATGGATGGTATCAATTCCCTGCAGGATGTTTCAAAGAAAATGAATGGCAAGGATTTTATGGATTGCACCCCGCAGCAACGGCATGACCTGCTCGTAAGACTGGAAAAGGAAGCCAAACAGTTCAATGATAAAAAGAATGAAGCGGAAAAGGAACAGCGGGAAATTGCCAAAGCTGCAAAGCAACCCTTTGCTGGTGCCCCGCCTCATTATTATACTATGATGAAACAGTTGACGCTCTGGGGCTTCTTTACCTCCAAAACTGGTATGACGGAAACCCTGAGACATGAGCCGGTACCCGGTAAATACGACGGGGCCTTCCCCTATAAAAAAGGGGATAAAGCCTGGGCTGAATAATTAATAAAACGATGCTATGCAATACAACAGAAGAAATTTTATCAAATTCACCGGAGCCGCCGCCACTGGCCTGGCCCTGAGTAACCTGGCCGGCAATTCCCTTTTTGCCGCTGAAACAGCCAAACCCTTCAGTCAGTTTGGAATACAGCTATATACCCTGCGGGATGTCATTCCCGCTGATCCCAAAGGCGTGCTGAAATCGTTGGCTTCGTTTGGCTATAAACAGATTGAAAGTTATGAAGGGGCCAAGGGCATGTTCTGGGGTATGAGTCATACGGATTTTAAAAAATATATGGACGACCTCGGGATGAAGATAGTCTCTTCCCATTGTGATATCAATAAGGACTTTGAAAAGAAAGCGGCCGAAGCAGCGGCCATTGGTATGAAATACCTGATCTGCCCGTATAAAGGCCCGCAGAAATCCATTGATGATTTTAAACGCTTTGCTGACGAGTTTAACCAGAAAGGAGAGATCTGCAAAAAAAACGGGATCTGCTTTGCCTATCACAACCACGATTATTCCTTTAAAACCCTGGATGGCCAGAATCCCCAGGAAGTGATGATGAATGGCACAGATTCTTCGCTGGTGGATTTTGAAATGGATATCTACTGGGTGGTGGCCGCCGGCGTGGATGCTGAAGCCTGGTTCAAAAAATACAAGAACAGGTTCCGTCTTTGTCACGTGAAAGACCGGAGCAAAAATCCCGGTACAGACAATGGCAAAAACTCCGTTGACCTCGGTACCGGCAGTATTGACTGGACAAAGATCCTGAAGACGGCTAAGAAAAATGGCATGCAGTATTATATTGTGGAGCAGGAAGCTTACCCGAATGGCTCTTCACTGGAAGCGGCGAAAGTGGATGCGGCGTTTATGAAGACATTGAAATTCTGACACTTCATGTACTAAAAAAAACCCGGAGTTGATACGATAACTCCGGGTTTTATATTTTGATAACTTTTCAAATTAAAGCTGCCCGCAATGCCCTTACCTCTTCTGCATCAATGGCATTATTCATATAACTCTCAGCAGAGCCCGCAAAACCCGGATGGATGAATTCCATCGAGGAAGCAGTTTTTCCTCTTAAGGAAGAATGGAATTCGCGGCAACCGGTTTTCTCCGCCAGCCATTTGATATTATCCTTGCGCAATCCGCTTCCCGGCATGATGATGATCCGGTCCTGCGCCTTTTTGTTCAATTCGGCGATCAGTTCAACCCCTTCACTAACGGTGGGCAGCTGCCCTGAAGTTAAGATGCGTTCACAACCCATTTCGACTAATTGTTCCAGGGCTTCAAACGGATCGCGGCAGCGGTCGAATGCACGGTGATAAGTCACGCCCATTGGATATGCAGCCTCCACCAGCCGGGATGACCGTGTTACATCAATGCTTCCATCCTGGTTTAGCAAACCGATCACCACCCCTTCACAACCGAGTTCCTTAAACAGTTTTATATCCTGCAGCATAATTGAAAACTCGTCTGCTGTATAAAGGAAATCACCGCCCCTTGGACGGATAATAGGATAAATAAGTACATCAAAAGCCTCCCGGCATTGTTTCACTGTACCATAGGATGGCGTGGTTCCGCCCTCGGCTAAGTTGGCACAAAGCTCGATCCGGTCAGCCCCGCCTTCCACCGCGGATCTGGTGGTGGCAAAATCGGATGTGGCGATTTCTATAATATATCTGATTCCTGTGTTCATTTTAAATAGTTGTCTGTTGTCAGATGTCAGGAAACAGCCAAAGTAGCCAGAAGCGAGAAGGGCACAGCCCCTTCTGAGAACAGATACTTCAAGGCACGTCAGTCGTACTTCGTACTTCTAATTCGTACTTTTTAATTGCCCCATATTCAGTAACAGCGCTATCATCGTTACTACTAGTCCTTAAAAAAGCTTTTCGCTTTAACGAGCATTTCCCTATCCCCGGTCTTAATGGCATAACTGAACCCGGGGTGCAATGCATAAGATCCGGCGACACCCTGTTTATTGAGGGCAATAAAGGCCACCTGTATATTCTTTGCTTTTTCCTTTTTGATCCGTACGATCCGTTCGATTACTTTTTTGCAGGCGGCTTCCGGACTCAGGCCCTGGCGCATCAGTTCCACTACGGAATGTGAACCTGCTACACGGATCACATCCTCACCCTGACCTGTGGCCGTGCAGGCTCCTACTTCATTGTCAACAAATAATCCGGCGCCGATAATGGGTGAATCACCTAAACGGCCACGCATTTTAAAGCCGGCCCCGCTGGTGGTGCAGCTTCCGCTGAAATTACCATTGGTATCCATGGCCACCATCCCGATGGTGTCATGGTTCCATTCCCCATTTTCCAGTTTTGCCGGGGCAAAGGGTCCATGACCTTTATTCTCCACATTGATGGCCGGTGGTTTGTATTCTGATTTTTTCAGCCATTCATTATAGGCATTCTGTGCTTCTGGTGATAATTTCTGCTCTTCCAGGGGAAATCCTTCTGCCACGGCAAATTGCTGCGCACCGCTGCCTACGAGCATTACATGTGGTGTTTTTTCCATCACCCTCCGGGCCACTGAGATCGGATGTTTTATCCGTTCCAGAAAGGCGACACTTCCGCAATTGGAAAACTCATCCATGATACAGGCATCCAGGGTAACAAACCCATCCCGGTCCGGATTGGCACCCAATCCCACACAACAGTTCTGAGAAGACTCAGTTACCATTACGCCCTTTTCCACCGCATCCAATGCACGGCCACCATTACCCAATATTTCCCAGGCAGCTTTATTGGCTTCCAGCCCGGCATCCCAGGTGGAAATAACAACAGGCTTCCCTTTTACGGTTTTAAGACCGGAAGATGCGGCGGCCATTTTACTGAATAAAACCCCGAGAGAACCCAATGCCGATGCCTGAATGAACTTTCGCCTGTGGACCATTGTTTAATCTTTAATGTCTTCGAAATTAACAGATTCCCGCACAAATACCGTAAAAAATCAGGTTTAACAAAACCCTAAGATGAAAATATTTGATGTTTAAACATTGATTATATATCTTTGTGCTATAAAACAGAAAAAATGAAAATAACCATCCTCTCCGGCAGCCCGAGAATAAACAGTGTAACAAAGCGTGTGGCGCTGCATTTGAAAAACTGGTTCAATATAAATACCAATCATGAGATCGAACTGATTGAAATGAGTGACTGGAACCTACCCCCGGTACAGGCCGTTTGGTCCGGTATGGATAAAGTACCTGTGGAGTTTCAGCCATTGGCGTCAAAGATATTTTCCAGTGACGCCTTTATATTGGTTACACCGGAATACAACGGGAGTTATTCTCCGGCGATGAAAAACCTGCTGGATCATTTCCCAAAACAATTACATAAACCATTTGGAATTGTAACAGCTTCACCGGGGGCCATGGGTGGCATGAGAGCTTCCCAGCAGTTATTACAGCTGGTACCTGCCCTGTTTGGTATTGCCTCCCCCAGCCTGCTGATCACCCCGGCAGTGGATAAAAAATTCAGTCCGGATGGCGACCTGCTCGACGAGAGTTTCCAGGGAGCGGTACATACCTTCGTAACAGAATTTTTATGGCTGGCTGAAAAGCTGGTGGTACAAAAAGTAGCGGCCTAATTAAAATAAAGGAAAAAATCATGAAAACCATTTTACATAAAGCGGAAACACGCGGACATGCCAATCACGGATGGCTGAACAGTTACCATACATTCAGTTTTGCCGGGTATTATGATACCGCACGCATTCACTTCGGCGCGTTGAGGGTACTGAATGATGATACAGTATCAGGTGGTATGGGTTTTGGCGCCCATCCGCACGATAATATGGAAATCATATCAATTCCCACCAGCGGTGATCTCGAGCACCAGGACAATATGGGCAATAAACAGGTGATCCGCCAGGGGGATGTGCAGGTAATGAGTGCAGGCACTGGTATTCAGCACTCCGAAAAAAACAAGAACAAAGACAAGACGGTGGAATTTTTCCAGATCTGGGTTTTCCCCAATCAACGGAATGTACAGCCCCGGTATGATCAGCAAAGTTTCACTGATGCGGATAAACACAACAAACTACTGACCGTGGTCTCTCCCATAGGTACCACCGATGGTAAAGTCCATATTCACCAGGATGCCTGGTTCAGTTTAGGCAAACTGGATAAGGATTTTACCACAGACTATAAACTGTTTAAAAAAGATAACGGGGTTTATGCTTTTGTTATCGAAGGGAATGTCACCATCAATGGAATTGCCCTTAACCGACGGGACGGGCTTGGTATCACTGAAACAGATGTATTGTCCATTAAAGCGGGCTCCGATGCAGAAGTACTGCTGATGGAAGTTCCGATGATGAGTTGAGAGTTAAGGGTTGAGAGTTGAGAGAGTTGTATTGCAGAAAGAGTTTGAAAGCAGGGTTTATAAAGTAATAAAGGAGTTAGCGGTTTAAAACCGGATTCAGATATAACTATATAAAGAGGGGTTATTGACCTGCCTTTGCCGGCAGGCAGGCTACTGACTACTAACTACCGACCCTCTTATTTTCTTAAAGAAATAACATATCAAATGCGTATCAAAAACATCGAACATATACTAACGCCACCCGCTCCCCACATGGTGGGCGACGGTTTCCGGGTACATAGTTTTTTCCCGGGGGGCAGACTGATTGATAAAAAAAGAATGAGTCCTTTTTTCCTGATGGATTATGGGGCAAAGATTGAATTCACTCCTTCCGATGAGCCCCGTGGTGTGGGGGTGCATCCGCACGCGGGTTTTGAAACGGTGACCATTGCCTATCATGGTAAGATTGCCCACCACGACAGTGCCGGTCATCACGGGATTATTGGTGAGGGTGATGTGCAATGGATGACAGCCGGTTCAGGACTGCTGCATAAAGAATACCACGAAACAGAATACAGCAAAACCGGGGGACCTTTCCAGATGGTACAGTTATGGGTAAACCTTCCGGCAAAGGATAAAAAAACGGCACCTAAGTACCAGGAGATCACGAATGCTAAAATGGGCCGTCATATTCTGACGGACGGGAAAAGTTACATAGAAGTGATTGCCGGTGAATACAAAGGCACCAAAGGGCCCGCCTTCACATTTACCCCGATGCAGGTGTATAATGCCCGTTTGCAAAAAGGCGGCACTGCCAGTCTGCAACTCCCGTCCGGTTATAATACCGGACTGCTCATGATACAAGGTACAGCCCTGATCAATGGACAGGAAGTAGCTGCTGATCATTTTGTGTTGTTTAAAAATGATGGAGAAGAAATCACCCTCGAAGCCAAAGAGGATACCATCATACTGGTTTTATCGGGAGAACCGATCGACGAACCCATTGCAGCCTATGGACCTTTCCTGATGAATACCTGGCCGGAAGTGGAACAGGCCATACAGGATGTGAACGCCGGGAAGTTTGGGTTCTTAGAAGATTAGTTGAATATTATTTTCGTAGAACTGAGGCAGTCGATAGTTAATAGTCGTTAGTCGATAGCAGGCAACGTTAATCCCTGGGCTGAGGAATATTAAGAAAAGCATTCTAAGAAGGTACTAACGACTTGTATTTTCCGGCAGGAGACTAAATTACTACGACCCGGCTTTGGATTCTATATAAGCCACCAGGTTCCGTCTGGCCTTCTTCTGTATTGCCCTCTTCATCCAGCCCATCCAGCCAAAAAGCTGTCCTTTCCAGCCGAGCGCCTGTACCGCCCATTTGGTCAGTGAAAAGGCATCGCTGTGTTCAATAATCTTTCCGTCCTTTAATTTCATAAAGGCCTTGATATTGTTTACCACTTTTCGGCCGGTCTGGGAAAAGGTATAAGTGGCCGTCCATTTACAGGTGGCATATTCGGCATCCAGGAGTTCGATATCGGAAAATACAAGGTTGAAGTCCTTTGCGTTTTTACAGAGCATCTCCCACATATACCTGGCTTCCTCCCCTCTCAGCAGTCCAAATGCCGGATCACTGAATACAATATCATCGCTGTAGCAGGCATTCATTCCCAGGTAATCCTTTTGATGAAAAGCCGTGTAGAACCGGTTAATAATTTCCGCATTGGTTTGCATAACATTAGTTGTTGGGTATTCTGTAAATTTAAAGCATCAAAATTACTTACATGCGAAAATTAACGGTTTGCCTGCTGCTCAGCTTTTATAGTATTTTTAGCTCAGCCCAGTCAGTACAAATAATTCCCCAGCCGGTTTCGGTTAAACAACCAAAGATTGCTGCCCGGTTTACGATTACACCGGCCACAGTACTGGTGCTGGAAGGCAGTAACCTGGATAATTCAGCCCGGTTTATCAATGATTACCTGGAACAGAACTACCTGTTCAGGCTCAATATTGTGCAAAACAGCAGCAGTAAAAATGCCATCCGCCTGAATTATGAACGGATGGACAATGAACTGCCGGGTGCCTATACATTAACCACTGATGCAAAGGGAATCTATATCGCCGGAGATAATGAAGAAGGTGTTTTCTATGGAATTCAAACCCTGATCCAGTTGCTGCCTGTTCCGGATGCCCGGTTGAAAATGCGTCCGGCCAGACTGGATATACCTTATGTCAGTGTGCAGGATGCCCCCCGTTTTGAATACCGCGGTATGCACCTGGACGTGGGTCGTCATTTCCTGCCACTCTCCTTTATTAAAAAGTACATTGATTATCTCGCCCTTCATAAACTGAATATATTCCACTGGCACCTGACCGAAGACCAGGGCTGGCGGATAGAAATAAAGAAATACCCGGAACTGACCAAGATGGGTGCCTGGCGTAATGGAACAATCATAGGTCGTTATCCGGGTACAGGAAATGATAATATTGCCCACGGCGGTTATTATACCCAGCAGGAAATTAAAGACCTTGTTAAATATGCTAAAGAGCGCTACGTGGAAGTGATCCCTGAAATTGAAATGCCCGGGCATAGCAGCGCGGCCATTGCCGCCTATTCCTGGCTGAGCTGTTTTCCGGAAAAGCCAACAGAGATTCCTGCTTCAATGGTTTCTAAAAGAACGGGGGCTGAACTTAAAAGAGGAGGAGTCAAATATGTACAGGAAACCTGGGGCGTATTTGATGATGTTTTCTGTGCCGGCAAAGAATCCACTTTTGAATTCCTGCAGGACGTGATTGACGAAGTAACCACTCTTTTCCCTTCTGATTATTTTCATATCGGAGGGGATGAATGTCCCAAAACCCATTGGAAAAAATGTGCCGCCTGCCAGAAACGGATGAAGGAAAACAACCTGAAAGATGAGCATGAACTGCAGAGTTATTTTGTTCAGCGTATTGAGAAATACCTGAACAGCAAGGGAAAAAAACTGATTGGCTGGGATGAGATCCTGGAAGGCGGACTGGCCCCCAATGCGGTGGTCATGAGCTGGAGAGGAGAAGATGGAGGTATTCAGGCTGCTAAACAAAAACATGGGGTGATCATGACACCCGGCAACCCTGTTTATTTTGATCACTCCCAGAGTGAGAATGAAGACAGCATTACGATTGGCGGCTATAATTCATTGGAAAAAGTATATGCCTATGACCCTGTGCCGAAAGAACTGACGGAAGCCGAAGGAAAGTACATCCTGGGTGCCCAGGCGAATCTCTGGACCGAGTATATCGACAATGGCAGTAAAGTGGAATATATGATTTTCCCACGGATGGCGGCCCTGAGTGAAGTATTATGGAGTAAAAAGGAAAATAAGAACTGGGCGGCATTTGAGCAGAAACTGGTGCCGGCATTTAAACGATATGACTTATGGAAAGCCAGTTACAGTAAGGCATTTTATGATATAAAATCCAAGGTGATCCCCACAACATCAGGCAATGGTGTACTTTGGGAATTAACCGGCCGGTCAGCGGAAAAAATAACAGTTAAACGTAAGGGGCCAGATGCCCCAGTACTATATACAAGACCGTTACCGGTGACCGGCAGTGCAACTTATTCAGCCAGTAATAGTAAACTGGTGTTGTGGCAAACGTTTCGCTTTAATAAAGCCACCGGGAAAAAAATCACCCTGGCCACCGCTCCATCCAAATCATACCCGGGTGATGGAGCTTTTACCTTGGTGAACGGGGTCCAGAATGAAAAGGGACTGGCTAAAAGCAAAGAGTTTCTTGGCTTCAGCGGGACGGATTGTGAAGCTATCATTGATCTCGGGAAAGAAGAAACTGTTTCAAATGTAATCGTTCATACACTCCGGCAAACAGGGAGCTGGATCTGGCGACCACTGACAACAGAGGTATTTGTCTCAACCGATGGTACAAACTTTACAACAGCAGGGCTGACCGATGATTTCAATATCACGCAACCCGGACTGGAAAAAGGGAATATGAAAATTGAATTGGAAAGCCGGAAAGCCCGTTTTGTGAAACTGGTGGTAAAGAACTGGGGCGAGATTCCGGCTGGTGAACCAGGTGCCGGAAATAAAGCCTGGTTGTTTGTGGATGAGGTGGAAATCAATTAAACCGCAAAAACCCGCAACATCCCGCAAAAACCTTCAAAAAAAACATTATCTTTACGCCTCAAACCACCTCTCCATGTCAAAAAAAGCAGCTCCCCGCAATTTTGCTGATAGTTTTGAAAAAATTCCGGTTCATGTGTTCCCCAATCAGAAAGACGGCTCTGTTTATGTAGCCCGCCTGATCGCGGATTTTATCCGGGATAAGCAGAAGAAAAAGGAAAAATGCGTTCTTGGTCTGGCTACCGGATCCACTCCCAAAACCCTTTATGCCGAGCTGGTAAAAATTCACCGGGAAGAGAAACTGAGTTTTAAAAATGTCGTCACGTTTAACCTCGACGAATACTACCCTATCGCCAACAATGCCTTGCAGAGTTATAACCGGTTTATGAAAACCCACCTGTTTGACCTGGTGGATATCAATCCGAAAAACATTCATATTCCCAACGGGGAAATCAAAAAAGAAGATATCAAGGAACATTGCCGGCATTATGAAAAGATGATCGAGGATGCCGGCGGTATAGATCTGCAGATACTGGGTATTGGTAATAACGGGCATATCGGTTTTAACGAACCTGGTTCCGGCATTTATTCAAGAACAAGGCTGATCACGCTGGATAACTCCACCCGTATTGCCAACTCCTATGAGTTTGCCAATATATCGGAAGTACCCCGCCTGGCGATCACGATGGGCATCAGTTCCATCCTGAAATCCAAAAAGATCATCCTTATGGCCTGGGGCAGTGCCAAGGCCCCGGCGATCCAAAAAGCGGTGGAGGATGATGACAGTGAACAGATGCCGGCTTCATTATTACAGAACCATGATGATGTATCTTTTGTGGTGGATGATGCGGCAGCTGCTGAACTCACCCGTAATAAATCACCCTGGCTGACGGGTGATTGTGAGTGGACCCCGGCGATGATCAAGAAAGCGGTAGTGAATATGGCGCTGAAACTGAAGAAACCCATTCTTAGTCTGACCAACAGTGATTACAATGAATACGGACTGAGCGATCTGCTCGTGGAACAGGGAGATGCTTACGAGATCAACCTGGAAGTATATTATATGCTGCGGGATTCAATAACCGGTTGGCCCGGTGGCAAGCCCAATGTGCATCTTCCCACACACCCTGAACGATCAGAACCCTATCCAAAAAGGGTGATCATTTTTTCCCCGCATCCGGATGATGATATTATCAGTATGGGCGGTACATTCCAACGTCTCCATGACCAGGGACATGATGTGCATGTGGGTTACCAGACCAGTGGGAATATCGCCGTAACTGATGAGTTTGTTACCCGATTCCTTGATTTTGCCGTGGGCTTTGAAGAGATTGCGGGTATTGACACTAAAAAAACGGAGAAGATCCTGGAAGATGCCCGTAAGTTCTTACGGAGAAAAAAATCAAACCAGGTGGATACCCCAACGATACGGGCGATTAAAGGACTGATCCGCCGCGGGGAAGCCAAAGCCACCTGTCGCTATGTGGGAATTAAAGATGAGAATATCCACTTCCAGAACCTCCCCTTTTATGAAACAGGCACCATCGAGAAAAAGCCCATGGGTGAAAAAGATGTAAAGATCACCATGGAACTACTCCGTAAGATCAAACCATTACAGGTATACTGCGCCGGTGACTTTGCCGATCCGCACGGTACCCATATTGTATGTTTCAATGTGGTGGTGGAAGCCCTGAAGCGGATCAAAGACGCCGGCGATGACTGGATCAATGATTGCTGGCTCTGGCTGTATAAAGGCGCCTGGCAGGAATGGAATATCGAGGAAATCGAAATGGCGATACCGATGAGTCCGGACCAGGTATTGAAAAAACGTTTTGGTATTTTTATTCACCAGTCACAAAAAGATATGGTGCCCTTCCAGGGCAGTGATTCCAGGGAGTTCTGGCAGCGGGCGGAGGAGCGGAATGCCGCCACGGCTAATCTATATGCCGACCTGGGCCTGACCCATTATGCCGCCATGGAAGCCTTTGTGCGCTGGCATTATTAATTTACATAAAACAATCGCTATAAAAGACCTGCCCCTCTTTAAGGCAGGTTTTTTCTTATTTAATCCTTCAATTCTGTCCACAGCTGTATTAAGGGTATTTATGTATTTCCGTCTACGTATCACCCGAAAGTGGTATTTTAATTTCCATCCGAATACCAGATGTTTGTGCACCGGTTTATCCAGACATACACGAACATTCAATTTTTCGCCATTGTTTCATTTACCGGCACCGATACTTTCAGTAATTCAGAACAGCCTGCAGCCAATCTTCTTACTGTAATTATTAACCACAGTTCTTTTGTTGTTGCTGATCCCATTGCCGGGAACAGATGCAATCGAATGGATATTCATTCATTGATAAATGTATTCCACGATTGCCTTGCCGGTTTCATTTCGATAAAGTTCCGATAAAGATGAAAAAAAACATCCGGGTGATGATCACCGATGATCATCCGTTATACCGTAAAGCAGCTTCTGCCGCACTTGATTGCCAGTCATGGATCGAGGTAGTCAGCCTTTGTGCATCCGGCCATGAAGCGATTGAATCTATCCCGGTTGTCTTACCGGATATCATCATGATGGACATCCATATGCAACCCATGGATGGTATCGAAGCCACGGCAAAAATAAAAGCCCTCTACCCGGATATTAAAATAATTGGGTTTTCGCTGGAATCCCAGCCACATATTGCCGACCGGATGATCAAGGCCGGAGCCAGTGGCTATGTCACCAAATCCTCCCCCATGGACGAGATCTGTGAAGCGGTGAAGCAGGTACAGAAAGGGAAAAAGTATATCTGCAAGGAGATAAAAATGGAAGCCAGGGGAAAATAAAAACCCGGTGCTAACACCGGGCTTAGTTTGTGACCCCGTCTGGATTCAAACCAGAAACC
>CAZFLL010000037.1:0-35921 GCA_964519865.1 uncultured Chitinophaga sp.
TGTATCCGGGCTGGGGCAGTTATAATGAATTCAGGAATAATGATTGTACGGTCAATGCCACGGGTTATGGATTTAATATCCAGCTGAGCGGAAGTAATGGTACATCCACCGGCAATAAAGTATATGTCAGTAATACGGTAAATGGGGCACAGGGCGGCATGTCAAATATTCCATTGAGTAATTAAAAATTATGAAAATCAAAGGTCTTCGTTGGTATATTATCGGGCTCATCGGGCTGGCAACGATCATCAATTATATTGATCGTACCGCCATTAATATACTCTGGCCGTATATCCACAAAGACTTTGGCATTACGGAAGCGCAAAGTAAAGACGCGCTGAAGCTGATCACTACTTTCTTCATGATTGCTTACGCTATCGGTCAGACGGTAACCGGAAAGCTCATGGATGCCATTGGTACAAGACTCGGTTTCCTGGTATCGATTGTGGGCTGGAGCATTTCCATTGCCCTGCATGCATTCGCCCGAACGCTGCTCACCTTTAATATCTTCCGTTTCTTCCTGGGGTTAAGTGAAGCCGGTAACTGGCCAGGGGCGGCGAAAAGCAATGTAGAATGGTTCCCGGCAAAAGAACGGGCCATTGCGCAGGGTATTTTCGGCGCGGGGGCTTCACTGGGATCCGTAGTATCAGCTCCTTTTATCGCTTACCTCTACCTGGCTTTTGGCTGGAAGATGACCTTTGTCGGGATCGGGGTGCTGGGACTCTTATGGATTATCCCCTGGATGCTCATCAATAAGAATACCCCTGACAAACATCCCTGGATTACCCCGGAAGAAAAAGAACATATCCTGTCATCTGCTTCGAATAAAGCTACCGCTCCGGTTGCCACTGACATCTACAGCTGGAAAAAATTACTGGCCTTCAGGAATACCTGGGCAGTGATTTCTTCCCGTTTCTTTATTGATCCGGTCTGGTGGATGTTTGTGACCTGGCTGCCATTTTTCCTGAAAGAAAATTTCGGATTTGATATCAAACAGGTGGGTGCGTTTGCCTGGGTACCTTATCTCTTTGCCGCCATTGGCGGACTGGCCGGTGGCTTTTTCTCCTCCTGGCTGATTAAAAAAGGAGTAGCGGCCGTGAAAGCCCGGAAACAGGCGATTACAATTGGCAGTGTGATCATGCTGTTATCACTGGGTAGTATCGTCATTTACCTGGACCGGTTGAAGGATCTTCCTTCGGTGGCCATTGCCCTGATCAGTATCACTTTATTTGGTTTTCAGTTTCTGATCAACAACCTTCAGACATTACCCGGCGATTATTTCCATGGAAAGAACGTGGGTACGGTGGCTGGCATGGGTGGTACATCTGCCGTATTGGGTACCTTGATTGTGACCTGGCTGGTACCGGTCTTGACAAAGACCAGTTATACTTCTTTCTTCCTGCTGGCTGCCCTGATGGTGCCGCTGGCCTGGACCTGTATCATGTTTATAGTTTCAAAAAAGAATAAAACAGAAAACAGCTGATGCTGTTATTAAACGATTAAACACTGCTATATGAAACGACTTTTAATGACCCTGCTGTTCAGTTTTACAGCCCTTTTCGCATTCAGTCAGACGACTTATTACTGGGTGGGAGGTACAGCATCTTCTACCAGCATCTCCACCGGTGCCAACTGGAATACCTCGCTGGATGGCCTTGGCAGTGCACGGCCTTCTGCCACCGGTGCCACTGATATCCTGGTCTTTGATGGTACCAATGTAGGTGGAACAGTTCCGGCTACCGGTCCGGTAACGGTACTGGCGAATGGCAGTATTACCTGCGGACAAATGAAGTTTGTGAATAATGCGACTGTTATTTTTTCCAGGGCCACGAGCGGTACCAGTACATTCACCCTCAGCGGTGGTACTGGTGACGATTTTGTGATCGAAGCCGGTTCATCTTTTTCAGTGCCGGTTACCACTTCCGGCAGCATGCGTTTTGCCATGGCGGCCGCTAATACCGGAAGGGTCAGTGGAACAATGAGTATCATAACCGGCCAGCAGTTCCGGTTTGATAATACGACAGGTGGAACAGCGGGTTCTTTTATTTTTGCAAGTGGTTCAAATTTTACAACGAATATCACTTCCGCTTCTTCTTCTTATGCTTTTGGCAGTGGCACCCAGTCCTCTGAAAAATGGGTGGTATTCGAAGACGGAGCCCATCTCTACTACGAAGGTGGTTACAGTCCGATGGGAGGTACCTCCACCTATTCAGCTATTGATTTTAAACCCGGCAGTTTCTGGCATCACCGGGCCAATAACGGTCTTGGTTCTTTTCTGAACCGTAAAGCTTTTGGCAATATCATAGTGGAGAATAATGCCACACTCACTGCTGATGGTCCTGTATTCAGAATCAATAACCTGACGGTAACATCAGGAGCCAGCTTCCTGAATTATTTATCCGGCCAGACAGCAATTATGGGTAATCTGCAGGTGGATGGAACGTTCAGTACGGCCACTGGTGCAAATAATGAAGTTATTATTGCCGGCAATTCCCTCCAGACAATTTCCGGGGCCGGTACCATAAATGTAGCAAACCTGCTGGTGGGTAACAGTTCACAGCTGTTGTTAAACAGAAGTATAGTAGCGGATCAGGGTGTATCAGTCAATGGCAAAATAAATTTTTCAACTAACCAGCTCACTGGTGCCGGTGGATTTACTGCTGAAGGGATCGTGGCATCCGTTACCGGAACCGGGAATACAGTTGCCGGTTCGTATATCCTGAGAGGTGTAACAGGTATCAGCAGCGGCGCCAGGGGGCAGACACTCACTGGTGCGGGACTTGCTCCCAATACCCTGTTGATCGCTTTTTCGGCTACCAATGACTCTGTGTATTTATCACAACCAATGACGGCTACCGCAACAGGAGTGGCCATTACAACCAGCACTTCCGGCGCCACACTGGAAACAGCGCATACAAACGGCTTTGATCCGGCAACCGGTTCAGTTATCCTGGCCGGTAATAAAATTTATAATGATAGTCTTAATTATATCATTAACGGGGCAACCACGGTTCCATTTGGTGTAAGCAACGGTTCTACGGCTAATTCCGTACATACCGGTACTGTGGTCATCAATGCACCTGTTACAGTAAACAAGGGGGTATCGGTAAATGAATCTTTAACAGTTAATGGAAAAATAACCCTTCGTCCGCTGGATACTTTACATTTATTAAGCGGAGCGGTAATCAATGGAACCATTAATGGGTCCAACTATATTGCAACAGACTATAATACTACCAGCGGGGCACAGAGTGTGTTACAGTTAGACAATATAACAGGTACAGTATTGCTCCCGGTAGGAACCGTGAATTATTATTTACCGGCCACCGTTACAGGGTCCGGGACTTCTTCAGTTACCGCCGCTGTTTTTGAAGGTATAACATCTACTGGTACAATTACCGGAACAGCACTTACACCCGCGCAGAAGCAAACAGTGGTGAATGCAGTATGGAATATCAACCGGCTCTCCGGATCCGGCAATGCAGACCTGCAACTGGGCTGGAATACGGCCCTTGAAGGATCCAGTTTTACAACCCTGCCTTCAACAGATATCGGGCTGATCATAAATAGCGGCAGCTCCTGGACATTACCAACTGGTACCGGTGACAATACAGCGAATACAGTTTTAGCAACCATCAGTGCATTTGGTTCATTCAGCGCCGGTTCAGTGCCCCCTTCTGTACCATTTGTATTCAACCCACTCCCGGTTAAAGTATATGGGAATGCGGACTTCAACGGAGGAGCAACCAGCCTCAACACTACGCAGCCGATCATTTATTCAAGCAGCAATACGGCTGTAGCTACAATTGTAAGCGGCGATATTCATATTGTTGGAGCAGGCACAGCAGATATAACTGCCGCACAGGCCAGTGACGGTTTTTACCCGGCTGCAAGTATTACCAGGTCACTGACAATTAATAAAGCGCCCCTTTCCATTTCTGCGGATAACAAACTGAAATTTGAAGGGCAGGCGAATCCTGTACTGACAGCCACCTATACAGGCTTTGTATTGGCTGAAACGCCTTCCGTATTACTGACACCTGCCGTACTCAGTACTACTGCAGTACTGGCTTCTGCTCCCGGGACATATCCGATTACGGTCAATGGGGCTACTTCTGCCAATTATACAATCAGTTTTACAGATGGAGTGATGACGGTACAACCAAAAACAAACCAGACCATCACGTTAAATACATTTGCGGTGAAGACATACGGGAATGCGGATTTTGCCATTGGTGCCAGCAGTACCAATACAACGATTCCCATTACCTATACCAGCAGCAACACGGCTGTGGCAACCATTGTTGGTTCCAATATACATATTACCGGGGCCGGTACCGCGGTCATTACCGCTTCACAGGCAGGTAATGCAGGTTATTTCCCGGCACCGGATGTACAACGTACACTTACCGTAAATAAAGTAAACCTGACAGTAAGGGTAATGGATACCACGAAAATCCAGGGACAGGTGAATCCGGTATTTACAGTCGCCTATACAGGTTTTGTATTAGGTGAAACGGCTTCGAATCTGACCACGGCACCCGTGGTGATCACCTCGGCCGAAACAACATCCGCCCCCGGATATTACACGCTTACTCCGGGAAACGGAGTATCCCAGAATTATACATTTATCTATGTCGCCGGCCGGTTGACTATTTATCCTCCGGGAGGAAATGGAGAACAATATATCAATGCCTTTATGAACAGTTCCTCCTCACTGACGGTGCGTGTATTTTCGGTGGAACCAGCCTTAGGTGATATCGTTTTATGGGATATTTCAGGCCGGCCTATGGCCAGGAAGAATCTCTATATGCCTCCTGGTTTCAGCAGTGCTGACCTGTCCGTCGCTTTATTGCCCTCCGGCATTTATATTGTTACTGTAAGAGGGGATGGGGTGAACCTGAAAAAGACAATCGCTATTATTAAATAAAACCGGTCATGAATAAGAACCTGATTTTACCCCTGCTTCTGTTTATTACTGCCTTGATGCCTTTTTGGGGAACGGCTCAAAAAGTGAAGCCCTCAGTATTTGCACTGAACAGTGAAGCACTGGTAAACAATAAATCCCGGGTGGCAGCCAAAGATCCTGCTATCATGCCGGCTTATAAACAATTAATAAAAGACGCGGATAAAGCCCTGCAATTTGGTCCGGTTAGTGTGATGGAAAAGAAATCACTTCCTCCCAGCGGAGACCGGCATGATTATATGAGCCTGGCTCCTTATCACTGGCCTGATCCCGCCAAGGCAGACGGTCTGCCCTATATCCGTAAAGACGGCCAAACCAATCCTGAAGTAAAAGAATACAAGGATAAAGAGTACCTGCCGCAGTTATGTGGGGATGTACATACCCTGGCCCTCGCTTATTTTTTTTCCGGTGAGAAAGTCTATGCCGAACATGCGGCGAAGCTGGTGCGGGTATGGTTTCTCGACACCGCCACCCGGATGAATCCTAACCTGAATTTTGGCCAGGCCATAAAAGGAGTGAATACCGGGCGCGGTGCCGGAATGATTGATACCCGTCATTTTGTAAAACTGATTGACGCATTGGGCCTGCTCAATGGAGCCCCGGAATGGAAGGAAAAAGATCAGCAGGGTATGAAAAAATGGTTTACGGATTTTTTACAATGGATGCAGACCAGTGTGGTGGGCCGGGATGAAATGGATGCGGACAATAATCATGGTGCCTGGTATGATGCACAACGATTGGCCATGGCTTTATATACCGGCGATAAACAACTGGCGGACCTGGTGGTGAAAAATGCGGCTGTACGGCTCGATCAGCAAATGAATGATGAGGGTTATTTTCCCAAGGAACTGGCGAGGACAATATCCCTGCATTACTCCACATTTGTGCTTCATGCATTTTTTGCCATTGCAAATATGGCGGAATATACGGGTACAGATTTCTGGAACCTCACGACTGCTTCCGGCAAATCATTAAAAAAGGCCTTTGAATCGATCCGGCCTTACCTGGCCCGGGAGAAAGACTGGGAGGGACAGCAGATCAAGCCCTTCACCTTTGAAGACGGGTATCCTGTTTTATATGAAGGATCCGCTCATTTTAAATGTAAATCCTGTAAAGAAGATGTAAAAAGACTGGCAGCTGATAAAGCGGATAAAATGCTGCTTCATTTAATATACCAATAACGATTTGTAAATATTTAAACTGCGATTATGAAAAAAATGCTTTGCTTGTCTTTGGTGCTGCTGTTGTCAGGACTTGTTGCAGTGGCGCAAAAAAAGACGATAACCGGTAAAGTAACGAATCAGCTTACCGGGGAACCACTGCAGGGAGTTACCATCCTTGTCGATAAACAGAAAGGGGGAACGACTACAAAAGCGGATGGTACATACAGTATTGTCATGCAGAATGGCGGAAGTACCCTGGTTTTCTCGTATGTGGGTTTTGCCTCCCAGGCGGTTAATCCGGAAGGGAAAACGGTAGTGGATATATTAATGGTACCGGCCGTAGTGGATAACAGTGAGGTAGTGGTGATTGGATATGGTACACAGAAAAAATCGCATCTTACCGGTGCAGTATCCAAGTATAAGAATGAAAAAATTGATGAAACACCAAACTCCCGGCTGGATCAGGCACTCCAGGGAAAAATTGCCGGGGTACAGGTCCAGAATATTTCATCAGAAGCCGGTGCAGATCCCAAGATCAGGGTCAGGGGTATCAGTTCTATTAATGCAGGTGCTAACCCGTTGGTGGTTGTGGACGGTCACCCGGTTCCGGATGGACTGGCTTTTGTGAATATGGCGGATGTGGAATCCGTGGAAGTACTGAAGGACGCTGCTTCTTCTGCGATTTATGGATCCAGGGGCGCCAGTGGTGTGATCATTATCACCACTAAAAGTGGTAAAGCGGATAAGCCAAAATATTCCGTTAAATTTTCAACAGGAGCAAAAACACAATATGAACTGTACCCGATGATGAGTACGTCGGAATATACCAACCTGCTTTTTTATGAAGCTGCGTTAAAATCAAAGGATCCCAGTATTACGCCGCCTACCGGAACAGCCATTATTGCCAATAATGAAAGAGCGGCCTATGTGGTGGAAAATACTATTATGGGCGGATTTGGGGCCGACTGGCAACGGGAGGCATTACGGAATGCCAATGTAAGAAACCTGCAGATCAGTGTTTCCGGCGGCTCAAGACAAGCGAAATATTTTTTATCCGGCGGCTACCAACGTGACCAGGGTATGATGTATCATAGTGAATATGACAGGTTCAATCTCCGTTCAAGGCTTGATCTGCAACTTGCCAAAAAAGTAAAGTTGAGTATTAACCTGAATCCCTCTTATATCAAACGGGAAAGACCTTCAGTTAACTTCATAGATTTTGTCCGTTTTCAATCCTTCCTTCCCGTTTATCATACGGAAGCAAGTGCTGCATTTGTGAATCAGGTGGCGCAGTGGGCAAATATAAAACCAGGGGATTTTGCGCAGGCCCGGCATTTTAATGGCAGGGTCTATACCGGTTTGATGCCCGATGGCAGTCAGTGGGTTACCACTTCAACAACGGATCCGTTTAATACCGCCAACAATTCACCTAAATCAGTCATGGAGACACGGTCGATTAATTCGAATGACTACCGGGTGCTGAGTTCAGGTGACCTGACATATAATATTATACCTGGACTTGATTTTAAATCGCTGGGCAGTATTTATATAAATTATACACAGGGTCTTGATTTTACCAAACGAAACTCTAGCCGGGAAGGAGATATCAACAGGGGTGTGTATACCAACCGCCTGTTTGTGGATATGCTTTCAGAAAACACGCTGAATTATGTAAAACAGTTCAGGGATCACTCCTTGAATGTACTTGCCGGCTTCACCGCGCAAAAAACGAAGATCAAAGATGAACAGGTCACCGGGTTTGATTATCCAAGTGATAATATAACCACGTTGAATACTGCATTACAGATCGACCAGGCAAAAGAGGCCACTTTCAATCTGCGGAACCAGATTGGATTGCTTTCTTACCTGGGCCGTGTTAATTACACTTTTAAAAACCGGTATTTATTATCTGCCAGCTATCGGGCAGACGGAAGTTCCTATTTCGCCCCAGGCAATAAATGGGGGGCATTCCCATCGGTATCTCTGGGTTGGGTGGCAACAGAGGAGAAGTTTACCGAAAAACTGGATTGGCTGAGCAACCTGAAATTAAGAGCGAGTTATGGAGCAACAGGGAATAACCGGATCGTTGATTTTGCATTTGTCGATCTGTTGTATGCGGCCAACTACCCCTTGGGTTCTGGTACAGGTACAAGTGTATTGGGACAGGTGCCTTCCAGGGATATTCTCTCCAATACGGATATTACCTGGGAACGGACCTTCCAGTACAATGGAGGGATCGACATCAGTTTATTCAAAAGTGCGGTTACCCTTTCTGTGGATGTATACCAGTCTAAAACAGACCAGTTATTGTTAAGGCAGGCTGCGATGGGCTTTACCGGGGTGCCGCTTGCCTGGAATAATATCGGTCGTTTGCAGAACAGGGGAGTTGAACTGGAGATCACCACGAATAATATCAGGAAGAAAGATTTCAGATGGACCACTTCAGCCAATATTTCCCATAACCGGAATAAAATACTTGAATTGGGTGAAGAAGCTTTTTTACTTAATCAGGGTGAACGTACAGAATTATACATGAACCGGGTAGGAGATCCGCTGATCCAGTACTTTGGTTATAAAACAGATGGGGTATGGCTGTCACAGGCAGATATTACAGCGGCCCAGGCGGCAGGCCTGACCAGTCCATTGAGCAATGTATTTGTTCCCGGTGGTTTGAAATTAGTGGATGTGAATGGTGACAAGATCATCAACGCGGATGACCGTGTGGTCACCGGCTCTCCCTATGCGGATTTCAATTGGGGTATTACCAACAATTTTACTTACAAATCTTTTGACCTCAGCTTTATGTTGCAAGGGGTGCAGGGAGGCCAGCTCGTTAACGGGGATCCTAACTACAACGAAACAAAGCGCTATAATAAGAATTACAATACCAACCGCTGGCTGAGTCCCATGTTTCCCGGCGATGGCAAAACGCCTTATTCAACAGTCGGGTTTAACTGGATGCTGACCGATTATGTAGTGGAAGATGCGTCTTATTATGCATTACGCGAAGTGATTATCGGATTTACACTGCCGGAGAAAACCGCCAAAAGATTCGGATTAAGTTCGCTGCGGATCTATGCATCCGGTCAGAATATGTTTTTTAATTCCGCCTCCGGTTATCGGGGAATAAATACAGAGGCCAGGTTCACCACCGGACCTTACAATACACCACTGGCAGATGGTTATCAACGGGGAAGTTTCCCAATGCCTAAAACAATCATTTTTGGTGTCGATATTAACTTCTAACCGACTAATAAAATTTATATGAAACGTTTACACTATATCATACTCATCGGGTGCTTTGGATTGTTTTCCTGTAAAAAGGTGATCGATCTGTATCCGCAATCGAACCTGAATACCGGGACATATTACTCAAACCTGGAAGAAGTAAAAGCGGCATTGTCCGGTTGTTATAACGGCATGCAGCGGTCACTTTCCAATGAATGGCAGTTTACCGAACTCCGCAGTGACAATGCAAAACAAGGAGCCCCCGGCAGTACTGCCTCTGCCAACCGGGACTATAGTGACCTGGATATGTTTATTCCAAGTCCTTCCCAGCAGCAGATCTATAATTACTGGCTGGCCACGTACAATAATATCCGCAATATTAATATTGTATTGCAAAAACTGGGAGTGGTTTATGATGAATCGGCCGGTACTTTTACCTTCAATACGATCAGTATTCCGATTACTGATGTGGATCGCAGGCAGCTCGCGGGAGAGGCTATGTTTATCCGGGCTTATCATTATTTCAACCTGGTGCGTCTGTTTGGTGGGGTATTCCTGGTGCATGAACCCATTTCCCCATCACTCGCCCTTCAGATGAACCGGGTACAAGCTGCTGATATTTATAAACTGATCCAGGCGGACCTGGTTACCGGTGCTGCTTCAATGAACAATCTGAAGTTCAGTCAGATTGCTGCAGCTAACCAGGGTCGTGCCACCAGTTGGGCAGCAAAAGGGTTACTGGCAAAAGTATACCTGACCCTTGGCCGTAAAACGGAAGCAGTCACATTACTGCAGGACGTGATCACCAATAGCGGATATTCCCTGCAATCTGTTTACGCGAATGTATTTTCTATCAGTAATGAAATGAACTCAGAGATACTTTTTGCCGTACGGTTTAAATCAGGCGGGATCGGACTTGGCGGGCATTTTGGTAACACTTTTGCACCGATCGGTTCCGGCTCTGCGGTGATCAATGGGGATGGTGACGGGCTGAATTATCCGACAGCCGATCTGGATACACTTACCAATGGTGATCTGCGTAAGCCTACACTGATTGGGGTCTATGGTACCGGGACTGCCGCAAAATGGTATGTAAAAAAATTCCTGTCACCCGTTACGGTGGCAGATGATGGAGAAAGTGATTGGCCGGTTCTTCGTTATGCGGATATCCTCCTGATGCTGGCAGAAGCACAGGGGTACAGCCAGTCCAGTATAGACCTTATTAATAGTGTCCGGGTAAGAGCCGGTTTACCCAATTATACATTAACCACCCTTTCTTCTGTGGCATTATTTGAGCAGGCCCTGTCCACTGAACGACGAATTGAGTTTGCTTTTGAAAACCAACGGTGGTTTGACCTGGTACGGTTTAATACCACCATGACCACGGTTACGGCTGAGCAATCAATGAAAGATCATTTTGCAGACGAATACTATGCACATTACCGGTTATACCTGCCACCTACTCCAACCCTGGCTGAGCTGCAGGGTTATGTGACCCGGGAAAAATTGTTATTGCCGATCCCCCAAAGGGAAATTGACAACAACACCCAATTGGTGATTCCGCAAAACCCGGGATATTAATTTAATATTAGAAAGTATGAAAAAGAACACTGCCTGGTGGTTACTTGTATTAATAGCGATCCCTTTTTTTCCAATGGCACAGGAGTCGGATACTGTTTATAAACCGGTGGAATATCCTGCCGGGTATAACGCCCGGTTAAATGTAGTGTATACCACAGTAAAAGACTGGGAAGGCAAGATGGACCTTTACCTGGCACCTCCGGATAAAGGATCATCACCGGTGGTTATTAACATTCATGGTGGCGGATGGAATCACGGCGTAAAGGAATCGCAAACCGGGTTCAGTACTTTTTTCAAAGCCGGATTTACCGTAGCAAATATTGAATACCGGCTTACTGGTCAGGCTACGGCACCAGCAGCCATTGAAGACACACGCTGTGCACTTATTTACCTTATAAAAAACGCAAAAGAGCTGAATATAGATGTTAATAAAATAGTGATCATGGGCGGAAGTTCTGGGGGGCACCTCGCGTTGATGGGCGGTTTGCTCGCGAACGATCACCGTTTTGACGGCAACTGTCCGGGGGTGGAAAATATTAAAGTAGCCGCCATAATTGATAAATACGGGATCACGGATGTATGGGACTGGGGTTATGGAAAAATCCTGACCAGTAAGTCAGCCAGGAACTGGCTTGGTGATAAAGCCACTGACCAGGCTTTTGCAGCTACCGTTTCGCCAATACACTATGTAAATAAAAACAGCCCTCCTGTGTTTATTGTACATGGGGATGCCGACCCTACAGTGCCCTATCAGCAATCGGTTGATCTGCATAAAAAACTACAGGAAGCAGGTGTTAAAACTGAATTTATTACGGTGCCCGGTGGTTTGCATGGAAAGTTTGAAAAAGCAGTGAACAGTGATCTGAATAAGGCGATAATGAAATTTATTGCTGAGGTATTTAAATGACATACATCTGTAGCTGAATCCATACAGCGAATTTAGTAGATACCGGCTGCTGTATGATCTTGAGCCGGATCTGATTTTGGTTAAGGTGTTTAACTGAACCGATGGATATCCAAAGGTCTTGCCCTGTATCCATGCTTCGGTATAGGGGGCATACGGCTTCCCGGTCATGTAATAATATACCCGGCCTGAATAAATATGAGTCCCGCTGCCGGCAGGGTGGTGGGGACTTTACCTGGCTCAGTCAAATAACCGGGCAAAATGATTTTCGAGGTGATTGCGCATCCCGTTCCTGAATTCCTCCGGTGTTCCTTTTTCCAGGATTTTCACCAGTTCTTTATGGGATACGAATGTTTTTAAACGGGGTTGTTTTTTCAGCAATCCGCTGTTATGTACATAATCAAAGACCGGTAAAAGCATGCCCTGGAATTTCTTCATGGTGGCGTTCCCGGTGATTTCATAAAGCTTTCCGTGAAAGGCTATCTCGTGTTCAATATTAAATAGATGGTATTGGGCGGCCGGGGGTTCATTGCTTACAATTTCCTTTAGCCGGACAATATCTTCCTTTTTGAGACGATTGAATAAAAGATCGGCCATTCCTATTTCAAGTACCAGCCGGATTTCAAAAATTTCTTTCAGGGTTTCCTGGTCAAGGATATGCGGGTTCATACTCTTGCCCATGATGGCGAACAGGTCGGGGCTGGTAATTACCGCTCCTTTTTTCTTTTTAGATTCTATCAGTCCCATCATACGCAGCCGCAACAGCGCCTCCCGGATGACTGTCCGGCTTACCCCGATCGTCTCTGCCAGTTCAATTTCCTTTGGTATTGTATCCCCGATCTTCAGTTTACGCTGTTGCAGCAGCTCCACCAGTTGTGCTTCAACTTTGTCAACCAACGAACTGGTATCCACGGGTTTAAGATTTTTCTTTAGTGCTGAAAGGGTCATGCTGGTCAAAGTATTTTGTAATGTAATTAATTTTTTTAATTCCCCGCTGAACGCTGTATTTACGCAAACGTTTCTCCTTTTTTTTCTGGATTTGAGCGTGGAATCATAAAACTACATATTTTTATTATGTCATACATAATACAAAAGTATAAAAAAATTGCTTGTTATGAAATCTGCTTATCTGAGAATCCTGCTGTTTATTGCCGGTATTCTGTTGTCTGAGTCCGGCTGGTCTCAAACCCAACGAATTTCCGGTAAAGTACTTTCTGACGAAGATGGGAAACCGATTACGGGAGTCAGTGTTGTTATTAAGGGTAAAAAACAGGGCACACAAACCAACAGGGACGGCCAATATGTTATGGATGCTGCCGTTGGGGATGTGCTGGTTTTTTCTATTACAGGCTTTATCAGCCGTGAAGTGAAAGTGGATACCCGTCAGACAATTGATATATCACTTGAGACAAAAGTCAGTGTACTGGATGCGGTGGTTGTAACCGGATATGGTACCCAAAAGAGAAAAGAAGTTACCGGGGCAGTATCGACGGTAAATCCAAAAACATTTGAACATAGCCCCAGTACCAATGTGGCAACAGTACTCCAGGGAAATACACCGGGTCTGAGAGTGCAGCAACGCACCGGTCAGCCAGGAACATCCCCCACCATTTCTTTCAGGGGAGGTACGGAATTTGGTGGAACCGGCACCCCACTCTTCATTGTGGATGGGGTCATTGTTCCTTCACTTTATGGTATAGATATCAATGATGTGGCAAGCATTGACCTGCTGAAAGATGCAGCCTCAACAGCGATCTACGGGGCAAGGGCGGCCAACGGTGTTGTGTTGGTGACTTCCAAAAAGGGGCAAAAGGGGAAATCACGCGTCAACTATTCGTTTAGCCATACCACAAACTATATCCGTCGTAACCCTTCTGAATACCTGAATGCAGCTGATTATATTCGTATGAATCGTCTTGGTATTCAGGCCCGATTCAGGGGTGATTCCCTCGATAACAACACCGCCGCTATGAATACGGACCGTAACCAGATTCTGGGATCCTGGGGCTGGGCGGTTAATTCGGGCTGGCGTTCAGCGGAAGGCCTGTATACTACACAACTGTTGAACAGCCAGAACCGTAATTTGCTGAATGATCCGAGGTGGAAACTATTGGTTGACCCGAATCCATTCAATACCTCACTATCCGACAGTATCCTCTTTACTGACCTCAGTGCAAGGGAAAGGGAGTCCATGATTCTGCAACAGGTAAATACCGTTGAGCACAATGTGAATTTTTCAGGGGCCAATGAGCAGGGGTCTTATGCCTTGTCGCTGGGTACAGTAAAAGATAACGGGATGATCATCGGTTCGCTGTTGAAAAGAATGAATATGAATTTTAATGGCGGGCTGAATGTTGGTAAAAACCTGAAAATTTCCACCAATATTGGTGCGTATAATGTAGAACAGGCATTGCCTTATGGTGGTTTTAACAGTGTGGATCCGGAAGGGGGTGCTGCCGGTGGACTGCTGCAACGATTTGTGGGTGTGGCACCAACCGTTCGATATGTAAATGATACATCAGGAGTCATTTTGCCGGGCCCCAATGATGTTACACTGGGTAATCCGAAATACTGGAGCGACCTGACAGTTAACAACACCAATCAACAGCGTTTCTTAGGCGGTATTAACCTGGAATACACGGTGCTTCCTTATCTCAGGATTTTAGCCAGCGGATCCGGCTATTTTCAATATACCAACAACAATTTCTTTACTAAAGCTTTTCAGCAGGGCAATGGCGGTGCATTTAATACTAACCGGGCAGCCAGTTTTAATAATACAAAAACCATACAGTATACAACAAATGCTTTTGTGCAGTTTAATAAAAATTTCAGCGGTCATAATATAACTGCCCTGGCCGGGGGTGAATTTTATGACTTTAAGAACTATGTAAACTCAGGGTTTTCCCAGGGCGCTCCGACTGATCTAATCCCCTGGCTAACGGCCTCTACTCCTCCGGGTCTCCAGGGCACCACTATTATTAACCCGGCCGGCGCTTCCTCTAATTTTAATCAATGGGAAAGAATTGCCTCTGCAATCGGACGTGTAAACTATACCTATCTCAACCGTTACCTGCTTACAGCCATTGTCAGGGTTGACGGATCCAGCAGGCTGAAGAAAGGAAACTATTATGGAACATTCCCCGGTGTTTCGGTGGGATGGAACCTGCACAATGAAAAATTTTATAAAGGCTCCGTTGTATCAAAATACCTGAGCAGTGTAAAACCAAGGATGAGTTATGGTGTAAACGGTAATGTCAATTCACTGGGATTTTTTGCGACTTCACAGGTGTATAGCAATGCCGGAACTTACAACGGATTGGGCGGTACATATGCCGCTTCATATATAAATTCCGATGTGAGATGGGAGCGCACCAACAGCCTGAATGTTGGGGCCGACCTGGGATTTCTTGACGAAAGATTTACCCTGAACATCGATTACTTTGTCCGGAATGTATTTGATAAACTGGCCGGACTCAATATCTCCTCACAAACAGGATTTGGCAGTTTCACAACCAATCTTGGCCAGTTGCAGAACAAGGGCGTTGAAATTGCCCTCAATGCTAAAATAATAGAACCTAAAAAGACAGATGGATTCAGTCTTGAAGCAGGGCTAAACTATTTTCATGTTAAAAGCTTTGCAAAAAAACTTCCGTTTAATGCCTTACCCGGCAACAGGACAAGCGGGTTCTTTGTATGGGATCCTAAAAATGCCGGGCAGCAGATCTATGTTGGCGGGTTGGTGGAAGGCGAACGTATCGGCCTGGATGAAGTATGGGCTCCGAAATGGGATGGCATTTATACAGACCTGACCAAAATAACGGCTGATGCAAATGTCTATAATGCTTTCCTGCCTTATACCAATAAGCGGATCAAGCAATTGGGTGACGCACAATGGCACCAGGTAAATAAAAATGATACAATTGACAGCCGCCAGTTTGTTAAAGTGGGACGTACCACGCCTCAGCATATCGGGGGATTCAATCTCAGCAGTTCCTTTAAAGGAATCCGGCTGTATGCAGGATTTGATTATGCCTTTGGGTTTGTGATCCTGAACAATTATATGGTCAGAGGTCTCAGCCAGGTGCAGGGCTCTCAAAATGCCACGACAGATGTGCTTAAAACATGGTCACCAACCAATACGACTGGTACAATGCCAAGGTATTACTGGGCTAACCAGGGCCGGAATTATGCAACGGATGCAAGCGGTAATAACCCGGCTGCTAATTTATGGGAGAAAGGCGATTATGTGTCGCTGAGAGAACTTACACTGGCCTATGACCTTTCATCACAGGTTATCGGAAAATACCTGGGTAACAGGATCAAAGGGCTGAGTGTGAATATTACCGGGACAAATCTTGCTTACTTCTCCGGCTATAGCGGCAATTTCCCGGAATTTGGCGGGGTGGACCAGGGTAAATTCCCGTTGCCTAAAAGACTTACCATTGGGGCAAGAATAACTTTATAATTGTTTGTCAACACAAAAAATAGTGAAATGAAATACAATAAATACCTGATCATATCCTGTGCATTCAGCTTACTGCTGGGTGTCCAGTCCTGCACAAAAAAATTAGATGAAGTGGTGCCACAGGACACTATCAGCAAAGACCAGGCTTTAAAAGATCCCAATGCAGCCAGGACTTTGTACCATGGGGTATACGGACGATTCAGGGCATTTGATGCCACTTTCTTTCAGTTGGGTGAAATGAGATCAGATATCTGGGTGGATGGGCTTTTCACCGAGTCAGTGGACGGGGCTTTACAAAACCTGTACCGACACAATATCAGTAACCTGAATGTACCCTTCAGCGGATGGGGCGGTTTTTATAACCTGATTTACAATTTTAACAACGTAATAAAAATACTTCCCCAAACTCCCTTGCCGGAAGCTGAAAGAAACAGAATGCTTGCCGAAATATATGGCTTAAGGGCCTATGTATATTATACCATGCTCCGGACATGGGGCGCCGTTCCTTTAAACACTGAACCGGTGGAAACTATTAATAATGCAGCGGAGACTTATAAAAGACGTACCGGTGCAGATACAATTATGACACAGGTTAAGGCGGATATAGAGCAATCGCTGCAGTTATTTGGTGCTGCCAATACTTTGTCCGCCGCCAAACGTGTTTACTGGAGCAGGGTGGCTTCACTGGTTTTGAAAGGAGATGTCTTTATCTGGTCAGGTACCCATATGGGCGGAGGCAATGCAGATTTAACAACCGCCAAAAATGCACTGCAGGAAGTAAGGAATCTGCAGGGAGCTTCCCTGGATCTGCAGGCCAATTACGCTGATATCTTTGACCCGACAAAAAAAACAAATAACAAGGAAATAATTTTTGCCTTAAATTATGAATTGCAACAGGCGCAATTAGGGATGTTTGGGAGTTTCCAGGTAAACTCAATCCAGGCAACCACGCTTTCTTTCGCCCAGGCAGCCACCCCGGCGGTGTCTACGGTTTATCCATACGTAAATGGATCCAACCGGGTGGGTATGAACCAGACTATGATTAACAGGCTGACGGCCCCTCCGGCCGATCAACGGATTAACAACAGTTTCCGGGTAATGTATTCTAATGCAACCCCTTTTTCAACCCGGGGCGTTTTCCTTTCAAAATTTGCCGGCACTACGGCCGGAACCTCCCAGGTTTATAATAACGACTTTCCCATTTACCGGTATGCTGATGTTTTATTATTATTAGCGGAGGCGAAATCAAAACTGGGCGAAGACCCCTCAGCTGAAATCAATGCCATCAGGTTAAGAGCCTATGGGGCCGGATACACACCGCACGTGAATGGGGGAATAAATGTAAATATGAACGCAATTCTGGAAGAGTATCTCAGGGAATTTATCGGGGAAGGCAAACGTTGGTGGGCATTAAGAAGGGCTGGTGATTCGTATGTTTATGCAAACCTGAACCCTGTTTATTTTTCACCCACCAGCACCGCAAAGTTTTTACTGCCATTGTCACTGTCTATGCTGACGGCCGATCCTTTGCTGGTACAAACTCCAGGATATTAACCTTGTATTTATCTCAAAGCAACACATAAGCAGCAAGAAACAATACCGGGGGTAGTCTTGCCCCTGGTATTTAAAAAAATCAGTATCATTACCGGGACTTCAATTCAAATTCATGAACCAACATCTGAAAGGTTTAATAGCGGCTCCGTTTACCCCGATGCACAGCGATGGTTCCTTAAACCTGGCTATTATTCCATCTTATTATCAATTGCTCAGGTCAAATGGCATAAAAGGCGCTTTTATCTGTGGCTCTACCGGGGAAGGTGTTTCAATGACATCCAGGGAAAAAATGGCCGTGGCAGAGGCCTGGGCGGCCTGCAGCCGCTTTGATGCGGAATTTACCGTGATGCCCCTGCTGGGTGGTACCAGTATCGCAGATTGCAAGGAACTGGCCATTCATGCAAAAGAAACAGGACTGGATGCCGTTTCTTTTACCGCCCCGTTTTATTTCAAACCCGCCAATGTGGAAATGCTGGCAAAAGCCTGTATCGACATAGCGGCCGTGGTTCCGGAGATGCCCTTTTACTATTATCATATACCAGTACTGACCGGGGTTAATTTTCCGATGATTGATCTTTTAGAGGAACTGGACGGGAAATTGCCCAATTTTGCAGGAGTTAAATACACCCATGAAGACTTTATGGATTTTTTATCCTGCCTTCATTTTAAAGAAGGGAAGTATGATATGCTCTGGGGCCGGGATGAGAATATGTTACCCGCCCTGTCCTTAGGGGCAAAAGGCGCCGTAGGCAGTACCTTTAATTACGCGGCACCCTTGTATTATAAAATGATGGACGCTTTTGAAAGGGGAGACCTGGAGCTTGCCCGTCAGTTACAGCAGCAATCAATTGATATGATCCGCCTGCTTGGAAAATATGGAGGAATTGCCACTGGTAAATCTTATATGCGTTTACTGGGACTGGATTGCGGGGAGTTCCGCCTGCCGGTTAAAAATATGAGCAAAGAAGAGTATGAATTATTCAGGAAAGATACTGAACTGCTTCAATTCAGCAGTTTTTGTTCCCGCATACCCGGCACTGTAAATTCAATTCACGGATGAAACTGATCCTCCTTTATCTACTTACCCTCGCGATGCTGTTCAGTACAGATATACAGGCCCAGAAAAAAAATAGTCCGGCGATCAGCTGGAAAAAATATTCCTTTCTCCAGGAAAGCCCTACGCATCCAGGTGCCACAGGTTATGCGGGTATGATTGCGGGATTACATAACCGGAAACTGATCATTGCCGGGGGAGCCAATTTCCCGGATACCATGCCCTGGCTGGGAGGTAAAAAGAAATATTATGACAGCGTTTTTATTCTTGTAAAAAAAGGAAGTCATGTCAGCCTGTATAAAAAAGGAATGCAGTTGCAGGAGCCTGTGGCTTATGCAGCCGGCTGTACTACAGATAAAGGACTTTTTTATACGGGGGGTGAAAATGAAAACGGGATTACGAATAAAAGCTGGCTGCTGACCTGGAATGAAACCTTACAACAAAATGAAATAAAATCATTGCCTTCGCTTCCGGTCAGGCTAACCAATGCCGCTGCCGCTGCCGCCGGATCACTGGTTTTTGTAGCCGGTGGAGAAACGCCTGCCGGGGTGTCTGCTGCTTTTTATTGCATGGATCTCAGTAAACCGGAGCCTGTATGGAAAGAACTGGCGGCTTTGCCAATGCCCGTATCTCATGCGGTATTGTTCTGCCGGGAAACGGAAAAGGGAATGAAAGTTTTTATCGCCGGTGGCAGGTGTAAGCAATCCAATGGTATCAGCCTGCTTTATCAGTCCTTCCTGGAATATGATACAGGAAAGAATAACTGGATTACTAAAAAGGACCTCCCTTATGCCTTGTCTGCAGGGACAGGGGTAAGCACCCCATCAGGTTCTTTATTATTACTGGGTGGTGATAAGGGTACTGTTTTTCACCAGGTGGAAAAACTGATTGCTGAAATAATGGAAACAAAAGATCCGGGAAAAAAGCAGGAACTTGAAAGGCAGAAAGCCAGTCTGCAATCCGCCCATCCGGGTTTTAGCGGGCAGTTGCTGCGTTATGATGAAAATAAAAACGAATGGATACCTGCCGGGAAGTTGCCGTATGAAACTCCGGTGACGACAGCAGCACTCTGCTGGGAGGATCGTATTATGATTACCAGTGGTGAAATCAGGGCGGGTGTCCGCAGTCCATATATACTGATCGGGAAACTGCCTGCCGCTTATCAATGAAAAAAGGAAACTTATATCCGTGGATACTGGTCGGTCTGCTCTGGGGAGTGGCCCTGTTGAATTATATGGACCGCCAGATGCTTTCCACCATGAAGCCGTCCATGCAGGCGGATATTGCGGAACTGAAGACCGCAGAAAATTTTGGCCGGCTGATGGCCGTCTTTCTCTGGATATATGGGTTTATGAGTCCGGTGGCCGGAATGATTGCTGACCGGGTGAGCCGTAAATGGCTGATCGTGGTCAGTCTTTTTGTATGGTCTGCCGTAACATTCTCCATGGGCTATGCGGTCAGCTTCCAGCAACTTTACTGGCTGCGGGCCATCATGGGTATCAGCGAAGCACTGTATATTCCAGCTGGTTTATCCCTGATTGCAGATTTCCATGATTCAAAAACACGTTCACTGGCCGTAGGCATTCATATGACCGGGCTGTATACGGGCCAGGCACTTGGTGGATTTGGTGCCACGGTGGCGGCCTCATTCTCCTGGCAACAGGCATTTCATGTGTTTGGTATTATCGGCATAGTCTATGCAGGCATACTGATATTATTTCTAAAGGATAAAAAATCTCCAGACGAACCGGCTGCTACTTTTGCCCGTTTACAGAAACCTCCCTTGTTCCGCGGACTGGCCCTCTTGTTTTCAAATATTTCATTCTGGATAATACTCTTTTATTTCGCCGTTCCCAGTCTGCCGGGCTGGGGTATCAAAAACTGGCTGCCAACTTTGTTTTCCAACACACTGGATACAGATATGGCAACGGCTGGCCCGCTCTCAACGATCACGATTGCCGTGTCATCACTAATGGGTGTGATTACCGGCGGGTTGCTTTCTGATAAATGGGTACAGAAAAATGTACGTGGAAGAATTTATACCAGCGCTATCGGGCTGGGGCTTACCATTCCGGCCTTGTTACTGATCGGGTTCGGGCATTCCTTATTCAATATAGTAGGCGCCGCCTTTTGTTTCGGGTTTGGTTATGGGATGTTCGATGCCAATAATATGCCGATCCTCTGCCAGTTTGTTTCCGCCAGGTACAGGGCCACGGCCTATGGATTAATGAATATGACCGGTGTATTTGCCGGCGCTTTTATTACAGACTGGCTGGGTAAAGCAACGGATAAAGGAAACCTGGGACGTGATTTTGCCCTGATGTCGGTTGTGGTGGCGCTTGCTTTAATTGTACAGTTGTATTTCCTGCGTCCCCGCTATGCGGATTTTAAGGAAGAATAAAATAGTCACTATGAAAATATTTGCTTACAAAGCAGTACTGGTTACGCTGATCGTGGTTTTCAGCAGCTTTGAGTGTAATAAAAAAAATACACCCACACCCGGCCCTGTCACAGCAGGAAGCTGGGCTCCGGCAGTGCCGGTATTGCGCGGACTGGCAGCCAACCCTTTATTGCGGGTGATAGTATCTGTCCCGGCAGGTAATAATGTATATAGTATCCGTAAACTCAACTGCACGGTTAACCCGGAAATGCTGACGGAGATTCAGCAACTCGATATATATGTAAATGGAGCAGAACCATTTTCCACGCAAAATCGTTTAGTATCCGTAACACCGGCTGCTGCCACATTTGAGATCCCGGTAACCCTGGAGGTCAAAGAAGGAATCCGGTTTATCTGGTTCAGTTTGGTATTGAAACCCGGGGCGGATATCAATAAAAAAGTTGAAATGCATTGCACGAGTCTTCTGTCGGCAGATAATAAGATACTGCCGGTGGACCAGGGCAGCAGCAATTATATGAAACGCACCGGCGTCGCCATACGCAAAGCCGGGGAAGACGCCGTGAATACATATCGTATACCCGGCATCATTACAACGGATCGCGGAACACTGCTGGCTGTTTATGATATCCGTTATAATAACAGTGCTGATCTGCCGGGAAATATTGATGTAGGACTAAGCCGCAGTACAGATGCCGGTAAAACCTGGGAACCGATGAAAATTATTATGGATATGGGAGCACCACAGGAGAATAACGGCATTGGTGATCCGGCCATCCTCTTTGACCCGGTGACTAAGAAAATAATCGTGGCTGCCCTCTGGAGTAAAGGCAACCGCTCTATTGCGGGTTCACTTCCGGGAATCTCACCCGATACCACCGGTCAGTTTGTGCTGGTCAGCAGTTCGGATGATGGTATCAGCTGGACAGCCCCGGCTTCTATAACGCCACAGGTTAAAAATCCGGCCTGGCACCTTTTCTTCCAGGGACCTGGTTCTGGGATTGCCATGCAGGATGGCAAACTGGTTTTTGCTGCTCAATACTGGAATGAAACCAAAGTACCTTATTCAACCATTGTATACAGTGAAGATCATGGTGACAACTGGAAAGGAAAGATTACCGGGCCGAAAGCAAATACCACAGAAAGCCAGGTGGTGGAAACCAATCCGGGTACTTTAATGCTGAATATGCGGGATAACCGTGGCTCTTTTCGCAGTGTGGCCACCACGACTGATATGGGAACCAGCTGGACGGAACACCCCAGCTCCTATAATGCATTGCCGGATCCGGTTTGTATGGGCAGCCTGATCAAAGCAAAAGTGACTATAAAAGGCCAGCTGAAAGAAGTGCTTTTTTTCAGTAATCCCAATACCAGTTCGGGCCGGTATAATATGACCATTAAAGCGAGCCTGGACCAGGGAGTAACCTGGTTACCGGTCAATCAGTTGCTGGTGGATGAACGTACCTGTTATGGATATTCATCACTGACAAAGGTGGATGATAACACGTTGGGGATATTATATGAAGGCACTAAGGATTTATATTTTATAAAAGTGCCGGTCTGCGAAATTATAAAATGATATTGTATGGCTTACTCAACAGACCAGCTGCAGCAGCTCAGGGCATTTTACCAGGACCGCTTACTAAATAACACGGTGCCATTTTGGTTTCCCCGTTCTTTTGATAAAGAGTACGGTGGGTTCCTGTTGATGCGTGACGCGGATGGTACATTGATTGATGACGACAAGGCTGTATGGATACAGGGCAGGGCCGTCTGGACCCTTTCCACTCTTTATAATACCGTGGAGAAGAAAGAGGAATGGCTGCAGGGAGCGAAGCTGGGATATGATTTTCTCAACAAATATTGTTTTGATACCGATGACCGGATGTTTTTCCATGTAACCCGTGATGGAAGGCCTATCCGGAAAAGAAGGTATTTTTTTTCGGAAACATTTTATGTGATCGCGGCTGCCGCTTATGCAAAGGCCAGCGGGGATGCAGTAGCGGCGGCGAATGCCCGGCATATATTTGGGAAATGTATTGAGTATGCCAGCAACCCGGGATTATTACCGGGAAAGTATACGGATACAAGGCCGGCGAAGGGAATTGGTGTTCCTATGATCATGCTCAATACGGCCCAGCAGTTAAGGGAGACGATCGGGGATAGCCGCTGTGACGAATGGATAGACCGCTGGATCAGCGATATTGAAACTTCTTTTGTAAAAGATGATATACGTTGTGTGATGGAGCAGGTGGCCCCTGATGGCAGTATCATTGATCATGTTGACGGACGTACATTAAACCCTGGTCATGCCATGGAAGGCGCCTGGTTTATCCTGCATGAAGCCAGGCACCGCAATAATGACCCGCGGCTGATTGAATTGGGTTGTCGTATGCTGGATTATATGTGGGAGCGTGGCTGGGATAAAGAATACGGGGGAATACTCTATTTCCGTGATGTATATAACAGACCGGTACAGGAATACTGGCAGGATATGAAATTCTGGTGGCCACACAATGAAGTGATCATTGCCACTTTGCTGGCATACCTGGTTACCGGGAATGAAAAATATGCAGACTGGCACAAACTGGTGCACGATTACGCGTACAGCCATTTTCCTGACCAGGAACACGGAGAATGGTTTGGCTACCTGCACCGCGACGGTACAGTAGCACAGACCGCAAAGGGTAACTTATATAAAGGACCTTTTCACCTGCCCCGGCAGGAATGGTATTGTACACAATTGCTCAGGGACATATAATAAAAATAAATGCGCAGTTTCCTGGTATTCCTTTTATGGCTGCCGCTTGGTATGTGCGGGCAATTAAAATTGTCCCCGGTATTTAGTTCTCATATGGTACTGCAGAGAGATCGTCCGGTTACTGTATGGGGGAAAGCAATACCGGGTAATGCGGTGGAGGTACAGATAGGTACTGAAAACAGCAAGGGACTTGTGCAGGATGACTCAACCTGGCAGGTTGTACTCAAGCCGCATGAGGCAGGACTTCGGCCATATGAACTCACAGCCAGGTCTGGTAATGATAGTATTCGTTTTGATAATCTCCTTTTTGGGGATATCTGGGTTTGTATTGGCCAGAGCAATATGGAATTCCCGATGTCAGGCGAGCTGCATTATAAAGAAGAGTTGATCCATAGCAATCAACCCGGTATCCGTTTGTACAACCCGGTATATGCCGGAAAGGGAATATATAGTATTAAGTACACGGACTCGGTCATCTCCAATCTTACCACGGAACTTTTTTATAAGGGGCAATGGCAGCCCTGCGACAGTTACAGTCTGAAAACAATGAGTGCGGTGGGATACTATTTTGCAAAGTCAGTGTATACAAGAACTGGTATTCCTGTGGGAATTATGAATTTTTCCATCGGCGGGGCTCCACTGGAAACCTTTATTGACAGCAGGACATTAAAAAACGATACCCGTTTTGCCGGTAAAGCCAGGGGTGACTGGTTATTGAATCCAGCACTACCGGTATGGGTAAGAGAAAGAGGACAGCAGCAGATCGGCTATCCCAACAACGTGCCACAGGATGAGTTGGGTAAAAATCATCCGTATAAACCGGGCTTTGCTTTTGAATCCGGGATAAAACAAATTATTAAACTGCCTGTCAAAGGAATTCTCTGTTACCAGGGCGAAAGCAATGCCCAGGAAATGGAAAGAGTACTGGAATATGCAGCATTGACCCGGCTCATGGTGGAAGATTATCGGGCAAAATGGAAACAACCGGATTTGCCGTTTTACTTTGTGCAGCTTTCATCCATTGATACGCTTAAATATAGAGGGCATCTGTGGCCTTTGTTCCGGGACGAACAACGGAAAATACCGGATATACTGCCTCAAAGCGGTATGGCCGTTTGCAGCGATATTGGTTTGCGGGATGATGTACATCCACGAAATAAGAAAGAAGTGGGGGAGCGCCTGGCAAGATGGGCCCTGAAACAGGATTACCAGATGAATATTATTGCTACAGGCCCTTTGCCGTTAAAAGCTGTATACAGGAAAGGGAAACTGGTTATTCAGTTCCGCTTTGCCGGAAAGGGACTAAGCACCAGTGATGGTAGTGATTTGCGCGGATTTTCTGATGCCCGCACGAATCTCCCTGCAGAAATCCGGCACCGGAAAGTGGTGATCAGGTTAACATCAAAGCCGGACTATATATATTATGGTTGGTCTCCCTGGACAGCGGCTAACCTGGTTAATTCGGATCGCTTACCTGCCAGTACATTTAAACTAAAGGTTTTCTGATCAGATAATTAGTTTGTCTATGAACAAAAAGAAGGTTAATAGTATTATCATACTGCTTGCAATTATCCCATGCTTACTGGATGCACAGGTGAAGCTGCCACAGTATCCGGATAGTCTTTTCAGTACATATTATCATCAGCGGCTGACTCATTTTAACAGCCTTCCCCTGGCAAAAGGAGATATTGTATTCCTGGGCAACAGCATTACGGACGGAGGGGAGTGGTCTGAGCTGTTCAATGACCTCCGGGTAAAGAACCGTGGTATCAGCGGGGATAATTCTGCCGGTGTGCTGCACCGGCTGAGCAGTATTTTAGTCACAAAGCCGGCTAAGATTTTCCTGATGATAGGGGTAAATGACCTGGCGAAAGGGGTGCAACCTGACAGTGTACTGAAAAATATTTTCCTGATCGCTGATTATATACGGCAGGAGAATCCAGCCACCAGGCTGTTTATTCAGAGTATACTTCCTGTAAATGCGGCATTTGGAAAATTTACCGGCCATGCCAGTAAAACAAAAGAGATTGCAGCCGTAAATACCTCGCTTGAGAAAAATGCGTCAGCACATCAATATACCTTTATTGATCTTTTTCGCCGGTTTACCGATCAATCCGGAAAAATGAGTGTGATTTATACCAACGACGGCCTTCACCTGGTTGGTAAAGGATACCTGTTATGGAAACACCTGGTTTTCCCTTTTGTAAATGACCTGGCCTTGCTGCCCTCGCTGTTGCCACTCCCCGTATCGTTGAAATGGACGGCCGATTTATTCCCGCTTTCATTAACCCGTAAAATTTATATACAGGATAAAGGGCTGCACAGCGAAGCAGAATATCTTCAGCGGAAACTGGGGGAGAAAGGCCTTTTTACAGTGATAAATGATACAGACGAAGAATATTCCATTGAACTCCGGATCTCAAAGCAGAAATCAATGGTGAATGAAGAAGGCTACCAGGTTCATGTTTCGAATGATAAAATCCTGGTGGAAGCCAATACTCCTCATGGTATTTTCAATGGTATACAGACCATCATTCAACTGGCCCGTGATGGGGTGTACATGGACGGCTGTACGATTACCGACTGGCCCGCTTTTTCCTGGAGGGGGTATATGATCGATGTGGGCCGTAATTTCATGTCTGTTGCAGGGCTGAAACAACAAATAGATGCGATGGCCCTTTATAAGCTGAATGTATTTCATTTTCATGCTACTGAGGATATTGCGTGGCGACTGGCTATCAGCCGGTATCCGCAGCTGACAGCACCGGAAAATATGTTAAGGGATAAGGGGCTTTATTATTCTAAGGAGGAAATACGGGAACTGATCCGCTATTGCCGGGACCGCCATATAAATTTTATACCGGAGATTGACATGCCCGGCCACAGCGGAGCTTTTAAACGGGCCATGCATACCGATATGCAGTCTGATAGCGGACTGCTTATAGTCACGGATATCCTGAAGGAAATATGTGACAGTTTTGACCTCTCTTATGTCCATATTGGTGCTGACGAAGTAAAAATCACCAACCCTGGTTTTATTCCTGCTATCAGCCGGTTCCTACAGGAACGAGGTAAAAAGATTATAGGGTGGCAGCCGGGGGGAAATTTCATCAACAATACCATCCGGCAGTTATGGATGGATGATGCAGGTAAGATTACAGGCGATGGACACCTGCAATATATTGATTCGAGACACCTGTACCTGAATCATATGGATCCGCTGGAGGCCGTTACAACTATTTATAACCGGAGGATTGGCAGCAGGACCGGTGGGGACAGTTTTGCATTGGGGGGTACAATTTGCGTCTGGCATGACCGGGCAGTGGCTGATGAAAGGGATATAATGCGCATGAACCCGGTATATCCGTCGATGCTGGCTTTTTCGGAGAGAAGCTGGAGAGGAGGAGGACAAACACCCTGGATCAGCAATGTAAGTGACGGGGAGGTAAATGAATTTTCAGCCTTCGAAAACCGTTTAATGGATCAGCAGCAACTGTTTTTTACAGGTAAACCATTTCCATATATCCGTCAGTCCGGGATGAAATGGAAATTATATGGTCCGTATGAAAATAAAGGAATACTCAATACTGTTTTTGATCCCGAATCGAAAGACATGAATTCGACTCAGCCCTATAAAGAAGTTTCCGGTGGTACAATTGTACTTCGTCATTGGTGGGCACCCCTGATTAAAGGGGCAATAAATGAACCGGAAGAAAATACCACCTGGTATGCAGTAACAGGAATCTGGAGTGATGAAGTGGTGGAAAGGAATTTTTGGATCGGGTTCAATAACCTGTCCCGCTCTCCGGCAACAGATGCCCCGCCGGTCAATGCATGGGACAGCAAGGGCAGTGGGGTGTGGGTAAACGGAATACCAATACCGCCGCCTTTTTGGAAAAGAGGAGGGCAAAAGGGTAATGCGGAAGTGCCTTTGTCAGATGAAGGATATGAATACAGGGATCCGGTAAAAATAGTAATGAAAAAAGGCTGGAACACAATATTGCTTCGCTGCCCTGTCGGAACCTTCAGGGGAAAAGACTGGCAGAACCCGGTGAAGTGGATGTTTACATGTATACCTGTTGACTGGAAATAAAGTACTATTACTCAACAGTTGAGGAGCAGTATGCTATATTCCGGGAAAACGGCTGGTTTTTTCTCAACACTCCATTATTTAAAACCGATCCTCTTTCATTAAACAAGGGTTACCTGAAATTTCCTGAAGTGGTGTAACATACCTTGTCATTGATCCGGTGAAAAATTTCCCCGTTGATCTTACGGAGACGGCGCAGTTTTCTTTTATCCAGCAATTGACCCTCTTTGTCGAAATACTGTGGTTGCGGGAAATAAGTCAGTATATAGTATCTTTTTGGAGACAAGGGCGGAGTTATTAATACAGGCTTAACGGACAGAAAGATCAGGGAATTCTTTTTTTCATCCGTATAATACTCATAGCTCTTAATCCAGGTGCACCGGATGGCCTGCATTTGCCGGATAAGGTCGGTTATTTTAACGGCATCCAGGTGGTATTTGATAAGTGTATCCGTCAAACGGGATTCATTAATGCCAAATTCATATATGTAATTCAGCGTGTCTGTAATGATCTGTAAAGATATGATCTGGTACTTTTTATCACTGAAGCCTGCTGTAAAAGGTCCTTTCGGGTACAATTCTTTATAAATGGCTTCAATCCGGTCAAGCTCCGCGGCATGCTGGTAATAATAATTCGCGGTGAAATTTTTAGGAGAACAGCTGGTAAGTAAACCTGCCGTTATTGCCACAAGTATCGTATGGAGTGATTTACCGGGCATCTGATTTTATTTCAGTGCAATAAGTTATGCCGAATAAGATTCGTTTTAAAAAAGAAGGGGATAACTGAAGTAAGGTTTTACTGCCGTAATCCCAGTAAACCATCGTGATCATTCCGTCCATCAACTGCAATTGCTCAACCACAATATAGTGTGTAGGCAGGCCAAGTTTAATGGTAGTATGGTTTTTTTTACGCATCATCCTGTTGTTGATAAACAGTACGACTGTACCACTTTTCATTCTTTCGCTGATATAGGTATAGAGATCGTCAATACGCGGGCGAAACAGGTCAGCTCCCCTGGCATGCACTTCATTGTGTAACAAGCTTCTTACCATCCGGTTAAACTTGGCATAATTTACCGAAGCCCACAATTTATCTTCATCACCGGGATCATAGTTCCTGTTCAGGAAGTTCAGGTAACCTTTGAAACGGTCTGCCAGGCACAGGTACCACATTTGTTCGGCCGGACGGATATCCAATCTCCCTTTGAAACGGAGCGAGCCGGCAGCTTTCCGGATAGCGGCGGAGGGATGAAATTGTGTTTTCCCGAGACTGCCTTTCCCGTTTCGGTAGATGTCCAGCAAAAGTTTTGCATATCCCAATGGATTTTCCATCAGTAATAAATAGGTGAGCGCACCGTATCCGCAAAAATTAGTCCCGTCTCCTGGATAAATACTTATGGGATCATGTATTGTTTTCTTCAGGTTCTGAAGGAATAAGGCGGGTTTTATAACCGGCCAGGTGGAGCTGGGTTCCAATACGGTAATGGAGTCAATATAAGCAATCGCCTGCGCCCGGGTACTTGTTACTTCAACACCAGGCAGGGAAAGGTTTGCGGGGAAAGCCAATAGTGGTCCGGCCGCAGGAATTAACAGGCAGCTGGTAAACAAAACTATCGCAATAGAACAATTACCTATTATGCTTCGACATGTTTTCATCGTTACCTTTTACCCGTTTAAAGGTAACCAATTTTACTGCATAGGTCATCAACTCCTTGCCCCCATATGCGAAGTGACAGGTTTATTTTCTTTTACAGGGTGCTGATTCAATATATCAGCTGGGCCCGGTAACCCAAAACAGGTGTTTTTTCAGGGCTTTAAATAAGTAGTCGTTATCCGGGTTTTTTTACCTGGTATAATGATTTACATGATCCTGTGCCTGTACTTATATAATTATTACCTTCATGGCTAAAGGCAAATAGAATAATTTCTACCGTATTTCAAAATCCTGCAATTGTCTTACGGATCGCCGGTATGATGCAGCAATGGCAATCTTTTTAGCTTTATCATAACGGAATTTCAATGTCTGTCCGTTTAGCCTTATTTGTTCCGGGGATTGATTGCAATGAATGTATAGTGTCCAATTTCTAAATGAGCTCATTCCCTTGTAATGCCCGGTAACTGGTTGTATCTTCAGGTGGGTTGTGGTTGGACCGTTTTCCAGTTCAAGGGCCGTTGTGGCGTATAGGCTCCTGAGATAGTCATTGCTGGTGCCATCATCTTCCACCAAACTGAATTTTCCATTTTCGCCAGGATAAATATGTAACATCAGGGTATTGTTGTTTCCTCTTTCAACGGAGGAAGCATACTGGCGCATTGGAATGATGGCCCCTTGCCTGATAAAAAGAGGAATTTGATTTATCGGTGCGGCCACGGTATGACCGGTATTGCCTCGCACCTGTTCACCCGTCCAGTAATTCACCCATTTGCCATCAGGAAGAAATACTTTTTGTATAGTTGCTCCTTTTTCATAAACAGGTGCCACCAGTATTTCATCACCGAACATATATTCATATAGTTGTCCGGGGATTTTACCGATCATCGTTTTCCCTTCAATTCGGCTGCGATGGGCATAGCTGTAGATATAGGGAAAGAGCTGCATCCGGAGTTGCGCGTAAAGCCTGAATAATGAATCAGCCCTTGCGGAATATAACCAGGCCAGGTTGGCCGTTGGGTTTTCCGGCTGTGAAAAAACTTCGGTAATGGGATTGAACATGGAAAATTGCAGCCAGCGGATATAAAGCTCTTCTGCTGGTTTGCTGGTTTTGCCCATGTCAAATCCGCCAAGATCATTCGTAAGAAAAGGTATCCGGCTGGATGCTATTGCCGGATTGGTAAACATGGCAATATTCTCTTTCAGGGCTACCCGAGGCACCCACGTATTAAATTGTACCAGCGGATTTTCAATATTCCAGTCACTCCGTGTATCATCGGTCCATTTGGCAGGATATTTTTTATATTCTTCATTTTCTGTTTCAAAGCTATGCGACAACATAAATCCGCGTCCCCTGGTTTCCTTGCCAAACTCCTGGCTCATTTCAAACATGGCTTTGCATACATTGATTTTTGATGTCCGGTCCAGTTTTATAAAATCAGCCCCTTCGTCAAAAAAATGTTTCATCTGCTCTTTAAAATACTTCACCGCCTGCGGATTGCTGAAGTCAATATTACCACACTGTGTTCCTTTTTTTGAATCACTTCCGTTTTCAAACATGGCCGTTGTCCTGCTGTTATTATGCCAGGCCCCGGTTTCAAGGTATGTATCTGAGAAGTACCCCCTGGCGTTGAAATCATTAAAGGCTTTTTCGTTCCCGGTTTCCAGGATACAATCCCATGTCCAGAAGCCCCCTTTAATATTATTCTTTTTCAGGTGCTCCCACATCCGGGATCGGTTGGGATAACTCACGGTATCTGCCACAAAGTCTATATATTTTTTTGGACCCAAACCTTTTTCAGCATGGCTCCAGAACCAGGAATCGATCCAGTAAGCATCAATCGGGTATTGATGTGCCCTGATGGCATCCACTCTTTCAATGGTTTCCTGCTGATTGGTATAACCACCATAAAGCACACCAAAAGCCCAGGCCGGTGGCAGAATCAGGTTTGTGTCTGCCACTTTCAATTCGTTCTTTTTTATCTGCTGTGACCAGGATGGAAAAGGCTGGCCTGCTATAAGCCATAGTAATAGTAAAGTGGGTAAAACAGGTCTCATCTTTTAATTTTTGAATTCATAAACTGCACAATCAGCCCGGCCACTGTGAACTGTGCTTTTTCGGTCAGGTGTATACCATCCGTAGTCTGCTCACTGATTGTCTCGCTCAGTACTTTATATAAATCGATCGTTGTAACCTGGTGAATGGTGGCAATGGACCGGAACAAAGGGTTGTTGACCTGTAACCGTTTATCTGCCCCTCCATATTTTATCGTATCGGCTTTTTGTTCATCCACGGGAGGAGGTAACAGGACACATATCTTTGGCACTTTTAACTGGTTCGGTTTATAATACTGTTTAATTTTTTCAAGCAGGGCGGAGAAATTATCGGGAACTTCTTTTTGCCGGTCTTTAAAGATGGCTTTTGTGTCGTTAGTGCCCAATCCAATAATAATATAATCCGGTGCATTGGCGGGTCCGGTTTGTTTCTTTGCTTCATTCAGGTAGTTGTCAATATTACTGAGTGTATTCAGACGGGTCTGCCCGAGATTGTCAAACCCGATGGTATTCCCGGATATACAGGTATTGATAACAGTGGAAAAGGGTAACAGTTTTTGCAATTGCACCGGCCAGCCATCAGGGGCCGCGCCGTTTGAATCGCCGATACAAAGGATACTCAGTTTGCCCGTGTTTTTATTTTTATCAGCCGGGATCAGTGCCAGGGCGGAAGGAACCAGCATTTCATGACCGCCTTCAAAAATGGTCAGACTTAAACTGGCAGTTTGTTTCAACAGGTGAATTTTCCGGTCATTCAGTTTTATGGTACTGTCTGCCTCCGGGTTTATTCTTTTAGCTAATAAAGAACGCAGCAGCGATTCGCTGATCAGTTCTTTTTTATTGGACGGGTTTTGAGCGGCGGCTATTTTATTATAGAATAAAATGGATTGACTGATCGGGACTGAACCGGTATATCCATCATGAATACCGGCATAAATATGTAGCGTTGCATTTTTTCTCAATGCGGCAGGATAAGGAAGGAGCAATGGAGAACGACGGTCCAGTTCAGGCCAGTCCATTACCCCGTTTTTCATGGCCACTTTTTCAACATCATCTGCATATTTTGCTTTCCTGCCTTTTGATTCCCAGTACCAGCTGCGCAGGTCACTGATCGGAACCCAGGCCGAAAAACTTTTAACCGGGTATTTCAGTTTCATAAAGGCCAGCAGTGCCGCATATCCACCACCAGATACACCAATAATATGAATATTGTTACTATCGGTATGACCCTGCTTTATGGCAAAGCGTATGACGTCTTCCAGGTCGGCAATAACAAGTGGGCTGCCACAGGCATCCGGTTTATTATTTGTGCCCCTGAAATCGGGATGAATATAATTCCAGTTACGGAGAAGGGCTTCATTGGCCAACGGGTCTTCCTGGGTATAATCTCCGCTCCAGGTATGCAATGAAATAATCAATGGCTGAGGAGTAGCTGCACGGCTCTGGTAATACCAGGCTTGTTGCAGGGTCTGGTCCACAGTTGATTCAATCCCGACCTGCTGAAAAGGAAGGTTCCAGTATTTACGGGTAGTGTTATCCCAGGCCGGGTCTTTTTGCTGTGTATTTGACAGGAGGGGGATTAGAAAAAGAATCAGCCAGCTAAGTATTATTTTTTTCAACTGAATAATTTTGAAGAATCAAAACTACAACAGAAATATATCAGCCTGCCGGATTTTGTGTGGATTGGTGGAATACAGGACCTGGCAGGAGTTGGGTATAAAAATTTCTGATGTTTCCTGATTAGAATCATATTGATTTTTGAGGTCCGGGCTGAACATATTTTGCGATGATGCCCGTAATTACTTAATTTTAGTCACGATTGCTGAAATGAACGGGTATCACTTATACGATAATAAGATACTGATTAGCTTGCTTTGTGAAGGGGATGAGACTGCTTTTACTGAACTCTATCACCGGTACTGGAAGCCGCTTTTCTCTATCGCCTACAACAGGCTGCGCGAAATGCAGACCGCTGAGGATATTGTACATGATGTGTTTGCCAGTCTCTGGGCAAACCGGCAAAAAATCAGGATCGATACATTGGAAAATTACCTGGCCACCGCAGTGAAATACATGGTGCTTGCCCGGATAAAAAAAATTGAGCGGGAGCGGGCCTATAAGCTGAATGCCGGGGCCGACATGACCGATGAATTACCTGCCGAAAATAAAGTGCATTTCAAACGGATCCTTGAACTGATTGACAGTGAGGTGGAAAAATTACCAGAGAAATGCAAACTGATTTTCAAATACAGCCGGGAGCAGGGGATGCCGGCAAAAGAGATTGCCCGCGAATTACATATTTCTCCTAAAACAGTTGAAAATCAACTGAATAAAGCATTGCGGCAATTGAAATTGGTAGCCAAGACTTTCCTCAATATGCTTTGATATCCTCCCTCTTTTCGTTTCCCAGATAAAATATTTTCTTCTTGCATGGGTGCCGGGTTGATCTGGAATCACTTCTATATAATATGAGGATTCCGGAAAACATAATTGTACTGATTGAAAAGTACCAGGCTGGTAAAGCTACCAGGGAAGAAATTCATCAGTTAAACGAATGGTATCATTCTTTTAATGACAGCGAAGCAGAATTACTGACTGAAAAGACCGAAGAACAGTTGGTTGATGACATCAAGTCCAGGCTGATGACCAGCATTCATGAAGCTCCTGTTTATACCTTACCGGATACCCGGAGGAAATGGTATTATGTGGCAGCAGCTGTTTTCCTGTTATTTGTTTCAGCCGGCGTTTTCCGCCTGGTAAATCAAGGTAAAAACGGGCAGTCCGCATCCGCCTCTGCCATGACTGCAGAGTCAGTGGTTACCGACCTCGCTCCCGGTGGTAATAAAGCTGTTCTTCACCTGGCAGATGGTTCTGCCATTATCCTTGACAGTGCGGCCAATGGCATGCTTTCCCTCCAGGGCAATATCAAAGTGGAAAAACTGAGCAATGGGTTACTGGCTTATACTATTGGCGGGAAGCAATTGACTGAACAGGATGCCGCATTTTATAATACTATCACCACTCCAAGAGGAGGCCAGTACCAGGTTACTTTATCCGATGGCACTAAGGTCTGGTTAAATGCCGCTTCTTCCATCCGGTTCCCGGTTTTGTTTGCCGGCAGTGAACGCAAGGTCGAAATCACAGGGGAAGCCTATTTTGAAGTGGCTAAAAATGCTACCAGGCCTTTCAGAGTAAAAACAGTTTCTTCTGAGGTGGAAGTGCTGGGTACTCATTTTAATGTGAATGCCTATGAGGATGAGTCTGCCGTTAAAACAACCTTACTGGAAGGAATGGTAAAAGTTTCGGTACCCCAGGCAGCCGGCAAACAAACGGCTCGCTTTTTACAACCCGGACAACAATCCGGAATATCAAAAGACGGACAGATCAGTGTATTGAATCATGCGGACACCGAAGAAGCGGTTGCCTGGAAAAACGGGCGCTTTCAGTTCAGAAGTGCTGACCTGAAATCAATACTCAGGCAGATTTCACGCTGGTATGATGTGGATGTGGTTTATAAAGGAAATGTAGACCTGCATTTTACCGGGCAGCTGACCCGGGATGATTATGTATCTAAAGTATTTGAAAAACTGGCCCTGACCGGCGAGGTGCATTTTAAGATTGACGGAAAGAAAATTATTGTTTCACCATAAAAACTGCAATATGCTGAAAATCATCATTTCAAAACCCTCGGGCCGGGATGGATAGCCTGTAGTTAGTTTGGTGCAAAAAAAACCGGGCTCCGTTTGCGGCGGAAACCCGGCTAAAGTTTGAGCACTGAAAAAACTACGTCTGACAACGGTTGCTGATTCTTAAACCCAAACCCGCCTGCCGGCTGGCAGGCAATACAAATTTATGTATTTAACTGCTCTTTGTAAATCCGGCTGGAAAAAAGGCCGATTTTCAACACAAACGATTAGAATAATGAAACTTATAACAGTTTTATTAATCGCCGCCTGCCTGCAGGTGAGTGCCAGTGGTTATTCCCAGAAAGTAACCCTGAAAGGGGATAACATTTCTTTACAGAAAGTATTTGACGAAATCCGGAAACAGAC
>CAZFLL010000038.1:0-21478 GCA_964519865.1 uncultured Chitinophaga sp.
TTAAAGAATTGGCTTCGTAATGGAGCAACTGTTCGTATTCACAGCCTTCGATTTGAGATCCCTTGAATTCGGTTATTATGGACCAGGGTAACAATTTTACTTTTTCATTGTAGCTGTCAAAGTCGCCATCCTTACCTTCTTCTTTGAAATATTTACCAAGCAATGCTTTTGCCAGTACCACATTAATGGGCAAATGAGTATATGGATTAAATGTTTTCACCAATACATAATCAATATTGGCACCAACCGTCAATCCTAAGTTAGAAGGCAGTGTCCATGGAGTCGTCGTCCACGCCATGAAGAAAACCTCAGCACCATGAACAGCATCGTGCAGGAATTTACTTTTATCATCTTGTACTGCACGGAACATGGCGACAGCACTCGTATCCTTCACATCCTTGTAGGTTCCCGGCTGGTTCAATTCATGTGAACTCAATCCAGTTCCTGCAGCAGGTGAATATGGCTGGATGCTTACACTTTCATACAACAGGCCTTTTTTATACAACTCACTCAGCAACCACCAGAGTGTTTCAATATAATCGTTCTTGAAGGTTATATAGGGATCATTAAGGTCCACCCAATACCCCATTTTTTTGGTGATCTCATCCCACTTGTCTTTATAGCGCAATACCGCTTCCCGGCATTTGGCATTGTATTCTTCTACCGATATTTTTTTGCCAATATCTTCTTTGGTAATGCCCAGTTCCTTTTCCACACCCAGCTCAATCGGCAGTCCATGGGTATCCCAGCCGCCCTTGCGTTTTACCTGGAAACCTTTCATGGTTTTGTACCGGCACACCATATCCTTGAGGGTGCGGGAAATAACGTGGTGAATACCGGGCATGCCATTGGCACTGGGCGGTCCTTCGTAAAAGACAAAGGGGACCGCTCCTTCCCGGAGGGAAACACTTTTTTCAAAAGCCTGGTTTTCAGTCCAGTTTGCCAGGATTTCCTGTTCAAACGCAGGCAGATTTAAGCCGGTAAATTCTCTGTATTTAGCACTCATAGCCATTCTAAAATGGGTGCAAAGTTACGAAATATATATGGCCATTTACAGGGAAGCGGGAATTAAAAGGGGCCATCCCGGATTACCGGGATGGCCCTTGTTTCAATGTCAGCATTCAATAACACTTAAAATGTGGTGCTTCCGCTGGACTGGAAAGTATAACGGAAGGTGTAATAACGCTGTTCAGTGGTTTTTATCTCATCGGTTGCAGAGGCGGATGGAGTTGCCCCACCCCTGTAATAATTTAAAATTTCCACTTTAGCGTATTTGCCATCGGCTGTTTTAATCACCAGCACACGGCCGGGAATGGGAGTCAGCAGGTTGGTGGCGCCATCATAGCTGTACCAACCCTTGCCGCTTCCTTTGGTAATTGCATAAGAAGGGTAATTATCGGTTTTAAAAACGGAGTCTGCGGGAACAGTAGCGAGGTTATCAAAAGCACCCACCCACACAAAAGCGCCACCGGCACCCGTGCCACTGGTACCTCCATTGATGCGGATCGTGGTACCTGAAAAAGCCAGGTCCCAGTTCGTGCTGGCTGAGTCAGTGTTGGGCACCCAGGTATTGTTACGGAGATTAAAGAAGGCATACTTGCCCACTCCAACGGGTTGTCCGCTTACCAATCCCACGATCGTATCCGCAGGCAGATTTTTTACCGAAACGATCTTTCCATTTACGGTTACACCAAAAGCATTCGGATCAGCAGGGGTGATTGTTTTGTCTTTTTTGCAGGCTGTAAACAGTACAGCGAGTACCAGGGCAGAGAAGATTACGTTTTTCATCGTTGATTCAGTTTTTATTAATTAGTAAAGTGTTTACGTTTTATTCAGGGAATTAATTTGAATTGGGCACTGATATACATCATCCGGCCCGGCATATTGGGCAGGTTATTGATGTCCCGGTAATTAAACAGGTTATCCAATCCGGCCTGCAGTCTTAACCCTTTTTTAAACTGCCGGCCTGCAGAGAGATTCACTAATACAAATCCGTTGGCGAACTCATCATTGGAATTGTACACGCCATTTCCATCTGCATCGGCCACCACCCACTGGCTGCGGTAGATCGCGCGGGCTGTGGCAAAGAATTGCTGATCATCATAACAAAGACGGAGGTTCAGCATATGACGGCTGCGGTTAGGCAATCCGCTGTATTCGCTGCGGCTGAGTAAGCGGCTGTAACCGCTGGCATCCCGGGTAAATACGGTCTTTGATTTTATTTTCTGCAGGTCTGCTTTATCTGCTGTATAGAGATACTGGTATCCCGCATTGAGCTGCCAGTTCTTTTTCGGTTCCCAGCGTGCTTCCAGTTCAGCCCCCTGGGTATAGGCATTCTTTACATTGATATAACTGAAGATCTGGGTGCCATTACTGCGGATGGCCACTTCACGGGAATCAATCAGGTTTTCTATATCGTTGCGGAAGAAATTAAAATTGAGGGCCAGTTTCGCAAACGGGGTGTACGTTCCTCCGAAGTTTATGCCGGTGGAATACTCCGGGGTCAGTTCTTTCAGTTTGCTGTAATCGTCTTTTACTTCGGCGATCTGGCCCAGCCGGTTCAGCTCATCGATGATCTTCACGGCATCAATACTGCCAAAAACAGAATAACCTCCGGCGGCATTGTTGGTAAAATTGAGATAGAGCTGGCGGAAATCCGGGGCCTTGAATCCACGACCCACAGAAGCTTTCAGGGATAATTGTTTATTGACCGTATAGCGGATGGCCAGTTTGGGGCTTACGGCCGCGGCAAATAGTTTGTTATCATCATAGCGTATACCTGCAATGAGGGTTACATTTTCAGCAGGTCTCCATTCATATTGTGTAAACCCAAACAGGATAGAATTCTGTTTACGGCTGTTTACATCATCGTACCGGGTGCTGTTGACCTGGTCAATGGCATAACCGGCTCCAATGGTCAGGGTTGACTTCTCCCAGGAAATATCGGTCTGATTTTCGGCCCGGTAGAAATGCTGGCGGAATTCATCATCATATACACTATCCGGCAGTTCTTTGAACTTCAGGATCTGGGAACCGTCATAGGTAGTGGCATAAAGACGTAACGTGTTTTTTACTTTATCAGAAAAAGAATGAACCAACGCGCCGTTAATATTGAGGTCATTGTTGGCTTCCCGTCCGTAAGAGTTGGTTACCGCACCATTATTACTGGTGGTGAATTCCTGTTTGATATGATCATAGGCATGACGGATGGAAAAACTCGCTTTTGTTTCCTGGCTGAAACGGTAATTCAGCTGAAGCTGGTTGGTCAGGCGCCAGATCGGTTGCGGTACGCGTTCTGTGGAGAAGGGACGGAAGCTGATTCCATCCAGGTAATTCGCATCAGAGAAAAACTGCACACCCAGCTTATTAAAAGTGGCACTTCCCTGGAGATTGAAATCCACGTTATCAAATGATTTAACCGTACCGGGTACCGCCCATCCTGCATCCGGATTCCCAAATCCATAACGCAGTCCTGCATTCAGTTTCTTTTTAAATGAATTATCGGTAATCACATTGATCACCCCGGCCATGGCTTCTGAACCATACAAACTGGAAGACGGGCCTTTTACAATTTCAATTTTGCGGATATTACCAACTGAAATCCGGTTAAGATCAAGCACTCCGGCGGTACGCCCTACCAGGGGTTCGCCATCCACCATCACCAGGGTGTAATCCGGGTTGAGGCCCTGCATCTGCACCCCGGTACCAAAACCACTGGTCATATATAACCCGGCCTGTTCCTGTAAAATATCCCTTAACCGTAAAGAACCGGCCTGCAAAACAGTCTTCTGATCAATTACCCGCACCGGAACGGCCACATTGGACAGTTTCCTTTCTGTCCGTGTTGCTGTCACCACCACTTCATACAGCTCTTTAGCCACGGTGGTATCTTCCGGAACAGATCTCCTGTTGTACTGAGCGGTAGCTGACAATCCCATGAGAAAGACAGCGCTGAATAAAATGAATGTCGGTTTCATGTAATCAATTGTGAGAACAAAGATTTAATCTCTTGTGCGCAGTTTTATCACATGATTGTCATGAAAGCTTGTAAATGAATGATTTGACAAAAAGATGACGGTGTCTGTTATTCAATCATACGCCTCCCTGATCAGTATCATCCATGTTCAAACAATGATGGGTTGGATAATTCAAAAAAATAAATTATCCAACCCATTTTATTCAACCCGGCTCCCGAAAACGCCGGCAGGAGTTTCAGAACTTATAGGAAACCGAAGCGGAAATCTGCCGGGGGGCAATCGGGTTCACACTGTTATCGTCGTGTACATTATAACTGAGTTTATTCAACAGGTTGGATAATTTCACCCGGATCGCATACTTTCCCCTTGCATAACCGGCATACAGGTCTGCCAGCAGGTAATCCGGTAAAGCCATCAGTTTGTAACCGGGATTGGTAACCGTTGTATTGCGGCCGGCTAACCGGTCACCCACATAGAAGCCCCCGATACCCAGGTTAAAGCCGCTGAGTACAGATGTACCGGTAAAACTGTAAAACAGGCTGGCATTGGCCGTATGAGAAGGATTGTACCGTAACCGGTCACCGGATCTTACTGAACTGTTACTGCTATTTGATTTTGTATAACGGGTATCATTATAGCTGTATCCGGCCATCAGTACAAATCCATTAACCGGCCGGGTACTGATATCCAGTTCCACCCCTTTACTGGTTACTTCACCCACCAGTTCCCGGGCAGCGGGTACACCAGCTGGTGGATTAACCACGGCTAAAGCCAGGTCGCTGTTGCGTATAATATAGCTGGTCAGGTTTACGGAAAGTACTTTCTTAAACAGGTCTGCTTTTAATCCCAGCTCGGCCTGGTCAATGATGGATGGCGGTAAGGGATTATTGAGTGTATCCACCCCGCTATTGGGGCTGAAATTATTGGTATAGCTGACAAACAGGGAAAGTGTTTTCAACGGCTGGTAAACAAGTCCCAGCCGTGGACTGAACGCATCAGTGGTATACGCGTTGATATATCCCCTTGTGCCCTTCGCCAGGGTATCCACCATAGCCCGGCGGTTTTGCTGGATACTGTAGCGAAGGCCGGCCAGGAATTTTATTTTTTCTGAAATGCTGACCAGGTCCTGTACATAGATCCCTGTACGCTGAACCGGGCTGGTGGTAATAAGATTGGCAGCCAGGTAGGGTATATCATTCCTTGTTGTATAGGCAGAACCATAAGGCTCAAACACATTGATCGTATCATAAATGTTTTTATTCCTTATGCTGGTGTTCGAGAGGGGGTTGTTATATGCCGTGGTCAGAAAACTGCGGGCTTCTGTACGGTATTGGTCGGCTTCCACCCCGGCCAGCAGGGTATGCCCGGTTTTTCCAAGTTTGAATTTGCCGTTGAGGTCAGCCTGGAAAAGGGAATAGTTCTCGTCCGTCATTGAACGTTGAAGTCCCCTGACCCATGTACCATTGGATTGTATAAAATTATTATTGGTATTGGGCCTTGCCGCCGCAAAGAGATGACTGTTATACTGCTGGTAACCGGCTACCGTGGTCAATTGCCAGTGCTGGTTGAAATGATGTGTAAGGGTGGCATTGGCCGTTAACTGTTTTACTTTATTGTAACTCCAGCTGGTACCCAGGAATACATTCCGCGGAACAGGTGCCACTGTATAATTAATGGCGCCGGTACCAAAATCCGGTGTACGGTTATCGGATAAAAAATCCGACTGCAAAAGAATTTCTGTACGTGGTGATAAACGAAATAAAATTGATGGATTAATATAATAACGTTCTGATTCCACGAAATCCCTGAAACTGCCTGATTTTTCCCAGGTGGTGTTGACCCGGAAAGCCGCCTGTTGTTTCTTCCCAAATCCGCCATAGACATCCAGTGCAGGTTTGTAAAATCCATAACTGCCGGTACGGAAACCCAGTTCCCCGCCTTCTTCAAACTTTGGTTTCTTGGTGACCATATTCAATACACCACCCGGGGCCACATTTCCGAAAAGGATCGCGCTTCCTCCTTTCAGGAACTCCAGTTTCTCTATACTGCTCATCTCGGGCATGATCCCGTTATTGAACCGAACCCCGTTCTTAAATGTATTTGAACTGGAAAAAGCAAAACCCCTGGCTGCAATTTCTTCCTGGAAACCCCCGGTGGTCCCCATCAGGTAAACCCCGTTCACCTGTTGCAATACATCACTCAGGTGCAACACCTGCTGTCTTTCCAGTATCTCTTTACTGATAACGGTAACCGATTGGGGCAGATCCATCAGCCGGATATTGATCTTGCCGGCGGTGATTGTTTTTTCATTGGCCGTATAACCTGTGGAGATCACAATTTCTTCCAGCTCATTCCTGTTCTCGCGGAGGGTGAAATCATACACCTGTGTATGACGGCCGGAGATCACTACCTGTGATTCAACCGTTTCCAGTCCGACAAATGAAACAGATAAAGTATAACGACCTTCCTGGATACCCCTGAACGAATAGGCCCCATTTTCATTGGTAATCACACCCCTCTTCAGTTCCTTTAGTATTACACTTACGAGTGAGGCGGGTTTACCATCACTTGTTTTTACAGTCCCCCTGAGTTCTGCCGTGGTTTCCTGTGCCAGTACAGGTACAGTAAGTATAAATAACAGGAGGATCAGCAGCGTGGTTTTTGTGGTTTTCATTTTAGTTTCTTTTTACACATGAATCAAACGGGCACAAAACTAAAATGAGCGTTCAATGCAGTTATGCCATATCGGGAAAACAGTTTACGGGAAACGGAAAGTCATAAAAAAAGCTGTCCGTATAACGGGACAGCCTGTTCGATTATATAAAACAATTTTACTATTCAATTACCACAATACCTTTTGCCAGCACTTTCACTTCTTTTGTTGGCTTGGTAATAGCCTCAATTTCCTCTTTTGATTTCTTGGCATCCTCGGCATAGTGTTTCAGTTCAGCTACTGAGGTGGTTTTCAGTTCCACTTTACCATCGATCACCACTGTTTTACCTTTGGCCGCCAGGGGCAGGAAGAAACCATAATCTTTCATTTTTACCATCGCGGTTTCACCATTTTCCAGTTCCAGTTTGAGCCAGCAGCCTTTTTTAGGACATACTTCCACGATTTTTGCCTGGACCTTTACTTCGGGATATTCGGCACCACTGTTCAGTTTTTTCACCACATCATTCAGGTTGACGGCTCCTTCGGTAATCACTTTTTCACCATACCATTCACCGGGTTTTGCATCTCCTTCAGGTGGTTGTGCATTGGCCATAAATCCGAATCCTGTTATCAGCATTGTAAAAAAGAATTTCTTCATACTTATCGTTTTAAAATTGATGTATTGATCAGGTAAACAAAGATAGGTTTTCAGTCCAAAAAGTTGCTTATTGGGGTAAAACAGGGGCAACAAAGGGTTTGGGTGCTGCAGAAATTGCCTGTAGGAAAGCCAGGAGGTCTTTCTGCTCTTTTGCACTGAGTTCCAGGTTCCTGAATACACCAGCCGGACTTGGACTATGCTGATGAAACCGGTTAATCACCGAGCCCATATCTTTTTCAGTCCCGTCATGAAACCAGGGTCCTGTCCGCATAACATCCCTCAGGGAGGGTGTTCTGAATTTCCCGGTATCCGCATCCTGGTGCGTGACTTTGTACCGGCCCATGTCATTCCGGTCATAAGGGGCATACATCACAGGGCCTGTATTGTGAAAGAGGTTATCGGTAAACATCGGGCCATTGTGACAATTGAAACAGCGGGCTTTTGTACGGAACAGGTGAAGACCTTTCAGTTCATTGTTATTCAATGCCCGTTTATCCACTTTAACGAAACGGTCAAAGCGGCTTTCTGCAGGGCTGATTGTTTTTTCAAATACCGCGATGGCTTCTGTCATACGTTCGGGGTCGATACTTTCCGAACCGAATGCTTTTTTAAACAAAGACCGGTACCCAGGGATCCGGCGGAGGGTAGCCATTACTTCGGGCATATCACTGTTCATTTCCGATTCACTTACGATGGGAGCAAAAGCCTGGTCCTGCAAATCACGGGCACGCCCATCCCAGAATAGTTTTTTATAAAACCAGGCATTCTGTATTGTCGGGGCATTCCGTTTGCCCACTGTGCCATTATGCCCTACTGATCTTTCTTTGCCATCGGTCCAGTTTAATGCGGGATCATGACAGCTGGCACAGGAAATTTTTCCGGAGCTGCTGAGCCGTGGGTCAAAGAACAAGGCTTTCCCGAGTTCGGCTTTGTGGATGATGGTATCATTCTTCAGATCCACCGGCACAGGGGGCAACGGGGCCAGCTCCGTCCAGGCCACTCCATCATCCACCCAGGGAGCCGGCCATTGGGCAGCCGGCCGGGAATACTGATGACGCAGGTTTTGTCTTGTAAACGAAATGCAAAACAAAAGGCTGGTAATGATTATGACTGTGGTGATAATTCTTTTCATACCGGGAAAGGGTAAAGAAAGTCAACAGGTAAGTATTATATTTTGACCTCTGAAATTTCAGATAAAACCGCGGCAGTTCCTCGCCCCGCATTTACAGGGAAGTTTGCCTTCGTGATGCGTTTCCCCGTAATCACAACTCAGCTCCTCCCCTTTCCGGATATTCCGCAACGCATAAAATTCAACCCGGTTCTTCATGACGCGCAGATAGGTATTCGGGCCGCAGGAATGATTGATAAAGCGCATATCATTGGGATTGGCAGACGCATTCAGGGCCAGGTCATCATCCAGTTCCACCAGGTTGATCACTTTGAGGTCTTTGATCAGCTTCATGGCTTCTTTCATTGTAATGATCACCCCACCCAGGTCGCCGATCTTTTTACGGGCCGGTATACGCTGGAGGGCATAGGCACCCTTGCCGGCAATCTTACTCTTCGCCACTTTAACAGGGTAATAAATATGATAGGGAGGCGTGACGGGCTGTTTGGGCATATTATTGATTTATCCAGTTTATTTTTTGTTCAATTGGCTGACGGCTTCCACCGGTTGAGGGTATGGCCACCTGCCCAATATAAAAGAATCCAAGCAATTTATCCGCTTCGCCCAGTCCGAAAAAAGCTTTGGCCTCTTCTTTATAGGTGATTCCTCCTGTGGTCCAATAGCCGCCCAGTCCGTAAGCGGTAACAGACAAATAAATATTCTGCACCGCGCAGGCCACTGCTTCAATGTCTTCGATTTCCGGAATGCTTTTTAAGGATGACCGTTTCATCCCGATGGCAATTATATGCGAGGCTTTCAACGGATTCTGCTGCATTTTGGCAAAAGTCATTTCCTTAAACCCATCGCCAGAGAGTTCTTTATAGAGATTACTCTGGAAATCCGCCAGTTTTTTCAATCCCTCCCCGCTGAATACGGTGAAATGCCAGGGTTCTGTTTTCCCATGATTGGGTGCCCAGGTGGCATTCATCAGTATTTCACGGATAATGGCATCATCCACTTTTTTACCGGCGTCAAACTGATCAGGAAATACGGAACGACGGCTGCGGGCGAGTGTATTAAAAGCAGAAGGGATCATGGAGGATGTTTTGGCAAAAATAAAGTGCTGTCATGTATGACAGCACTTTATTTATTGCGGGTTAAAAAAGATCGGTTTAATTAATCCGTGAATTTATGACCGGCATTCACCCAGTTGGTAATAACCAGTTTTTCCGCGGCTGTCAGTAATGGCTGCGGGCTTTTTGGCATTTTAACCATTGTATACAATACGCATGATTTATTGATCTGGTTCCAGTAAGTAACAATACTGCAATCCTGGTCAAAATTATAGCCTGCCGTACTTGACCCGTTCATGTGACAACCTGAGCCGTTACAACGGGTGGATATCAGGTTTCTCATCTGGGTAAACATTGGTCCGGCCGGTGCAGAAGCAACCACTGCGGAAGTGGTATTGGTACATCCATTGGCATCCTTTGCCCCGACTGTAAACGTTCCGGCAGCCAGCGCGGAAAATATATTACTGGCCTGGTAGGCGCCGCCATTGATATTAAACGTAAAGCCGGTTGACCCGGTTGCGGTCACGGTGATTTTACCGGAGGCCGGGGACAGGCATGGTGTATAGTTTACGATAGCCGTGGTCAGGGTAATGGTTGTACCTGAACAAGGATTGGCTGCCGTCAATGTTACCTGCGCACTGCCCAGGCAGCCCGCTGAACTTTTTGCGGTAATGGTATAGGTTCCTGCAGCCAGGCCGGTAAAGCTATTCGATGCCTGGTAGGCACCGGTATTGAGACTATAAGTAAAACCGGTGGCTCCACTTGCCGTAGCGGTGATTGAACCATTTGACTGACCAGATGTAGGATCCACTTTAGCCAGGGTTACTGTAATGGTCACCCCGTTACAGGGATTTGTGGATCCAAGGGCAACAGCGGTTGTACCAGTACATCCGTTTGCATTCTTTGCTGTAATGGTGTAATTACCCGTGGCCAGTCCGGTGAATGTGGCTGATGACTGGAATGCCCCGTTGTTCAGGCTGTAGGTAAATCCGGTACTGCCAGATGCGGATGCCGTGATAGAACCGTTTGACTGACCGGTAGTCGGATCTACTTTAGTGGCCGTAACAGTGATGGTTACACCGGCACATGGATTATTCGTTCCGATGGTTACCTGGGTGGTGCCCATGCATCCGGCGGAACTTTTCACAGTAACGGTATAATTGCCTGCGGCCAGCCCGGTAAAGCTATTGGATGACTGGAAAGTAGTCCCGTTTATACTGTAGGTCAGCCCGGTTCCGCCGGTAGCTGTTACCGTAATGGTTCCATTATTGGTTCCCGGTGAGGCATCCGTCTTCGCAGCTGATACCGCGATAGTAACCCCTGAACAGGGATCATTTACATTAATGGATACCTGGGCCGTATCTGAACAATCCCATCCATTTTTCACAACTACATTATATGCCTGGAAAGGAGCCAGTCCGGAAAAATAACCGGTATCCTGAAAGGCGCCGCCATTCAGACTGTATCTGAAATCAGTACCACCACTGGCAGTAGCGGTGATCGTACCATTGTTAGCCGAACCGGTTGCGTCTGTTTTACTGACGGACAAAGAGATCGGGTTCTTGGTACAGGGATCACCCGGAATTTCGTGTTGACATGCCTGGATTACAAGCATAGAGGTGACAGCAACAATCAATGTTGCCAGCAGCAGGGTTTTCTTCATAGTTGATCTTTTGTTTGATGATGTAATACTCCCAGGTGACAGTTCTTCTGTGGTTCGTAAGGAAAAAAATCCGCTGTGGCTGTATAAAAAATTATCCTTTATGCTTTGGTTTTTTAATCTGGAATACCCTGGACAAATTGAAGCCGAAACGGATCTCCGCTTTACCCCAGCTTCCGGTGGTTTCTGTAATAAAAGCCCGTTCGTTCATACCGGTTGAGTTGGAAAAATGCAGCTGGAAAACGTGTCCGCCGGTTTCAATATCAAAACCAATGGAAAGGGGATTATAATAACCGCTGTCTGGCATACCGATCAGTACATGGGTATAATCCCAGGTAAAGGCAATCCGTCGGGAAAGTTTCAGTCTTCCTCCTACCCCCAATGCATAGATATTATTGGGATCTGTTTCCAGGGCGACCAGGTTCTGGTGCACCATTGTAGGTACTACCTGCAGGCTGAATCCTTCACTGAACTTACGGCCGATGATCGCTTCAAAATAATAGCCCAGTCTTGAGGTGAAAAAATTCTGACGGGTGGGATCCGCCCAATCCAGTCCATCCATCGTCATACCCGCCACAAAAGCCAGGGTAACGGGTGAACTCCAGGGGCCGGTTGACTGCCGGATGGGTGCATATTTAATAAACCCATCCACTTCTTTTTTGTAAGTGCTTCGTCCAATACCCACCATCAGGTTTTGCAGGATTCCAAAGTCGAATCCCATCCGCATACTGGCCTGGTCCAGACCAAAGAAATTCTTATACCCTTTATCTACTTGTCCAAAACGGTGGAGGATTCTGAAATCCATTGTACCCGGGTTCAGGAATTCCATAGAATGCCCGTTGATCACCCTTGGTGATTTGAAGGCGTATTTAACTCTTTCCTTTTTAGGCTTTTCATCTCCCAGCAGTTTGAGCAGGTCCTGATCCTGTGCTATAAGGTTCGTAGTTCCGAGCAGGAGGGAGAGTCCGAGGAGGCCTTGTATCAGCTTCTTCATAGTCAATTGAATTATTCGTTCGTTATTTATTTTAATAGCTCAAGGGTGCAATCCACTCCGATCTTAGCGGTTTTAGCCACTTTATCAGCCACGAGTCCGGGGATGGATACATCATAGTCAGCCAGTAATGCATTGAATGTAGCAGTAGCCAGTATCTTTCCACCCTGTACCACCAGTTTACCAGGCGTTTCCACATCCCTGGTCACGCCATGCATGGTCAGTTTGCCTTTCACCGTTACATTGTAGCTACCGTCTTTACTGTAGTTCACTGCCTCATTGTTGCTGATGGCTCCTTTGAATTCCGCCTTTGGGAATTTATTACTCTCGACATAGTTTTCATTGAAATGTTCTTCCATCAGGGCTCTTTCAAACAGGAAGCCTTTCATCAGAACGGCAAATTGCATGGCACCTGTTTTAACATCCAGCACACAGGTGGACGTTTTATTCACGCCCTCAATTTTTTCTGGTGAGGAAGAAGTGGTGGCATCAAATGAGATTTTACCGGTCTTGGTAAAATATTTCTGCGCCGAAGTGGTAAGGCTGAACAGCAATACGGCTGTGGCCAGTAATAAATAATTTTTCATGTTCATTGATTTAGGTGTTGTTTGTATGTTTTTATTTCTTGTCAATAACTGCCCTGTTCAGGATCAGGTCCGAACCCAGCATTTCATCGGCGTTATACCCGGTACAGATTCCTTTTAATACAGCAGCTTGTCCTTTCACCAGGGTAGCCGCCATTTCATTGTGCAGACTGTCCATACTGAAACGGACGGAGGACATGGAAGCGGTATCTCCCAGGACTACCGAGTAAAACCCTTTATCGTCTTTAAGAAGGTCCTTCACCAGGCCGTCTACTTTCAGCACTTTACCCAGGTATTTTGCATTGGCTGCTTTTTCGTCTTTCTGGTATTCGTCGAGCAATACCGTTGCGGCAACTGAAAAATCAGGTTTCAGATCAGCTGTGTCTTTTTGTTTACGGTTATATTCCTTATACGCATAGAAACCACCGGCGGCTCCTGCAACCAGGAGAACTGCGACAGTCCAGAGGATTATTTTTTTCCGTTTCATATTTTTGGTGGTTGTGCTTCGGCAGGCTCATCATGACAGCGATGTTGTCACCCTGAGCGTACCAAAGGGTGATTAATTAGTTGTTTAGCGTACCGCTGTCAATCCATTTTTTAATAACGGCTAGCTGGCAATTGCTCAGTTTGGCCATTCCCTGTGGCATAGGGGAAAATCCGGCGGCATGAGACATGGTACCATATAATTTACCATTCAGGGCCATCGCCTTATCAGCAGTATAGGTTCCCATCAGCTGATTGCCGGAGGGGAAACTGCCGGTATGGCAACTGTAACAATACTGTTGTAACAGGGGTACGATCTTCTGTGCATAAGAGACTGTGCCGGTGGAATCCGTACAAGGACCGGAGTTGCCGCCATACAGCAGATCAGATTTATCATAATAACAGGAGCTGACACCAACCATGGTAACCAGCAGAAGTAAGCCAAGGGATATTTTCATTTTCATATTTATTCCTTTCATTTTAGTTATTTAAAGACCCGGCAGTTATCCATTTCTGGAACTGGGTGATTTCACAGTCGGAAAGCTTTGCTGAGTTTTTCGGCATGGGGGAAAATCCTGATTGCTGCTTAATGGATCCCATCAGTTTTCCATTCAATACAGTGGTTTTCACCGCTGCATAGGTAGAAAGATCGATTCCTCCACCCAGGTTTCCGGGATTATGACATCCGGTGCACCTGCTTTCCAGGAGTGGCTTCAATGCTCCACTATAGGTAAAAGAAGCGGTATCGCAACGACCCACGCAGGCATTGTTTTTTGCTCCCTGGTTGATCCACTTTTGTACCAATGCCTTTTGTGCAGTAGTAAACGCTGGCATCGGCGCCGGCGGCATCCGGTCGCCATTTGTTTTGATGATCTCTTTATACAGTTTACTACCGGACGCATTACCGGCCGATACATATCCCATGATCTGGCTGTAATTTGTCAGCCGGACCCCTTCTTTATGGGAAATATTATCATGACACCCGCTGCTGGCACAATTGGATGAGATCAGGGGCAGGATATCATTGACAAAATAGACGGTGTCGGGGCTGCAGGTATTGGTAGAACCGGTACCACTACCACCACCGGTACCTGTACCGCCGCCGGTACCGGGATAAAGGATTTCATGCCGGCAGGCATTCAGGATTACCAGTCCTGCGACCAGTATACCAAGGGCATAAATAAATCTGTTCTTCATGTTGGTTGTTTTGATTTTACAATGAGCCAGGACCTGTTGGTACGGCCTTATTAATCTGATTAGTAAATAGCAACTAATGTATCGTAACCGGTTTGTACGATAAGAGTCAGTATAATTAAAAAGAAGTGGAGTTCTTTACAGCCGGGGTGGTTGTATATCGATCGGTAATGATGTATGCGGAATCGGGCCGGATAAATGTGAAATATAGTTCCGGGTTTCCCATAAGAATAAATCAGTATCGGGTATTACTTTCAGCATGGGCGAATACACCACTGCAGTAGTCGTGTGATGGAGATTATGACAAGGCAATTGTTGATCCTGATCATTATCGGCGTCAGTTCCGTCATCACCGCTATAATGCATCACGAAGAACTGGATAAAATTTAAGGAAGGGTTTTGCTGCTGATGGCGGCTGAAATGATCGAGCAATTTGGGAATTTTAAATGCCTGGCCCGCCTCGGTATTTCCTACCAGGTGGATACAGATCAGTAATATCGCCAGTTTTTTACGCATTTGTGACAATCCAAATATTCAAAAATGATGCCATATGGCGTGTAACGGTAGTCACATAATTGTTATTGCTAAAATTAAAGTAAAAACAACAGTTTAAGTTGTAATTAACGAATACCTGTTAGCGTAATACACACATTTACCTGAGTAAAAGTTCACATGGCTTTAAGCCAGTATGTTTCTTGAAGGCCGTGGAGAAGTGTGATATAGAGGAGTAGCCTAGCATCATGGAGACTTCCGTAACGCTTAATCCCTTTTCATAAAGGAGGTATTTAGCGTGTTCCATCCGCTGACTTTGATAAAAATCAAACACAGTGGTGCCAAACAACTCTTTGAACCCTTTTTTCAGGTAACATTCGTTGATGGCCACTTTGCGGCTGAGTTCTTTAATCGTGATGGGTTCACCGATATGCTGGATCAGGATCTCCCTGGCTTTAATGATCTTCTCGCGGTCTGCTTCGTTGGCCAGGAATTTACAACTGATCACATCGATCTCCTTTTCCCCGAGCATACAATCAAGGGAATAGAGCAGGAGCATCTGGGTCTGTGCGTTAATATATATATTCTCCAGGCTGTCACTGAACGTATGATTCAGCACCCCTTCCAGCACCATACGGGTCTTGCCGCAGAGCGGAAGTATTTTAGTAAAGGAAGAGTTATGGCTGAAACTGAGGATTTCTTCGGTCAATGCCGCATTGCCTTTCCGGGGTTTTACAAACTGGCTGAGGTGCACGGGTGAAAAACGGAAACTCACTACGTCAATACTCTCCACCCTTTCCATACAGGCTTTGGAGGCATTGAACTGGCAGAGATCACATTCGGTATCTTTTTTCCGGCAATAGACATTCCCACTCACACAGAATTTCAATTCCAGGTAATTCTCTTTCGGCTCAGATTTGGCATAATGATAAACCAGCATCCCGGTATCATCCACATTCCATTGCGAATGCCGGCGATACCGGTGAATGGTATACTGAACCGAACCCGGAATCTGCTGCTCCCTTTCCTGTAAAAGGGACAGTTCACCTTGCATCAGGCGCTGTTTGTACGCTACGGTCAGTATATCCGGGGGATTGTGCATTGCGGTACAAAATTACTGTATCCGGATCAATTTAATGGTGGAACACCGGCTGATCCTGATCAGGTCCTGATTTTTAACAATATATGCTAAAAAATACTTCTGTTTTAGCGGCTAAAAGCTAACTTTGCCCGACCGCCGATGGCGGGTTTATTGCTTAATGATTCACCCCCACACATATATACACCCCAACGCCAGGCTGGCCACAAATGTGAAGATTGACCCGTTTACGGTCATTCACCAGGATGTGGAGATCGGCGATGGTACCTGGATCGGGTCGAATGTGACCATTATGGAAGGTGCCCGGATCGGCAAAAACTGCCGGATTTTCCCGGGTGCGGTCATAGCGGCCATTCCCCAGGACCTGAAATTTCAGGGTGAATATTCCAATGTATATATCGGGGACGGCACCACCATCCGCGAATTTGTAACCATCAACCGGGGTACCAAGGACCGCGAAAAGACCGTGATCGGCAGTAATTGCCTGATTATGGCTTATTGCCATTTTGCCCACGATTGTTTTGTTGGGGATAACTGTATCACCAGTAATAACACCCAGGTGGCAGGTCACGTAACAATCGGCGACTGGGCAATCATTGGTGGAATGTGTGCCGTGCATCAGTTTGTAAAGATCGGCGCCCACTCCTTTATCAGCGGAGGTTCGCTGGTGGGAAAAGATGTACCTCCTTATATTAAGGCCGGTCGCACCCCCCTGAGTTATGCCGGGGTGAATTCAATCGGTCTCAAACGCCGGGGCTTTAATGTGGAGCGAATCAATCATATCCTTGATATTTACCGGGTACTCTATAATAAAGGCATGAACACCAGCCAGGCTGTAGAATACCTGGAGGAGGAAATGCCCGCTACGGATGAACGGGATGAGATCGTCACTTTTATCCGGGAAAGCGGCCGGGGCATTATCAAACGCTTCACCAAAGGCAGCAATGATGACGATCTCCCTATCTGAAGCCGGAAAGCGGTTCAACCGTGACTGGATCTACCGTCATTTTACATACCAGTTCAGGGCAGGCAATACCTATGCGATTACCGGCCCGAATGGTTCCGGGAAGAGTACCATATTGCAGGCACTCAGTGGCTCCATGTTGATCAATGAAGGCAGCATTGAATGGAGTATAAAAGGAAAACTGCTCGATCCTGAAGCCGTGTACAGTCATGTTTCCATTTGCGCTCCCTACCTCGAACTGATTGAGGAAATGACCCTGCTGGAGTTTTTTGATTTTCACCAGGGATTCAAACCCTTTTTACCCGGATTGAACGCCACAGAAATTATTTCCCGGATCGGGCTGGAGAAAGCAGTCAACAAACAGATCCGGAATTATTCCTCCGGTATGAAACAACGGGTCAAACTGGCCCAGTGTATCCTTTCCGATACCTCCATCGTTTTACTGGACGAACCCTGCACCAACCTGGATTCCACGGGCATATCACTATACCTGTCATTGATTGCCGATTATGGTAAGGACCGCCTGATCGTGGTAAGCAGTAATGATGAGACGGAGTATTCCTTTTGTAAAGAAGTGATTAATATCAGTGACTATAAGTTGACCAGGTAGTAGTTGACAGGTTGATAAGTGTTGTACTAAGTTTGATTCATTGCATCTCTTTCAGCCTATTCTCTATAAAAGACATGTATGTCTTTTAATCATGTACAGACCTGATTCTTCTCAACTTGTGTACTCAGGTTGATGCCCTATATTTGCCCCCGTGAAAAAAAGCATCGCGCTCATATTGTTATTGATTTTCACCCTGCAGACCTTTTATGCATCGGGATTTACCATCTGGTTTTATGCCAACCGGGCTGCCATCGCCAAAGAACACTGTATCAATAAAAACCGCCCGGAACTGAAGTGCGACGGTAAATGTTTTCTGAATAAAAAAATGCGGGAAGCTGGTCAGCACCAGGATGAAGAAGCACCCCTGCATGTAAAACAATTACTGGAAAGCAGTCCTTTCACCCTGTTCGGCAATAATCATCAGCTGGAAGCACCCCCATCCTGTATCACACACGAGTCAGTCTATATCATCCGGTATAATTACAATCATAGCTCCTCCCTGTTTCGTCCTCCACTAAGCGCCTGATCGCACTCCCTGTTTATGATTACCTGGTACTGTTGCCTGGCAGCAGTCACCTTTCCCTGCTATTTATTGAACAATTAAAACTGATTTATGAAAAAATCACTATACCTGCTATTGTCAGTAGCGATCCTCTGTGTTATCATTTTCCTGGCAGCCTGTACAAAAGAAAGTACTGAACAAAACCCGACAGCCGGCCTGACCAAACTATCCGAAGGATATGTGACTGGCGCCGGGACTAAAGTGGAGGTTTTTACAAAAGAAACATCACTGACCACCGGGTATACTAAATTTTACCTGGCCTTATATGACTCTGTTACCGGCAAACGGATTGAAGACGCGCATATTCACCTGACTCCAATCATGAATATGGGTATGATGCAGCACAATGCCCCCTATGAAAATCCGGCATCCACAAAAGCGATAGATCATTTATTTCCCTGCAGTGTCACCTTTATTATGTCGTCGATGGGCGGTTCCTGGACCCTGGAAATTGAAGTGCATAATCATACAAATGACAAGGAAGGTTCCATTACAATCCCGCTGACTGTTGCAGAACCTGCTGTTTCCAGGCAAAAGTCATTCACAGCATCCCATAATGGTGCCCGGTATTTTATTTCACTGATCAGCCCCACGGTTGCCAATTCAAAAGTGGGTATCAATGATATGGAAATCGCTATTTATAAAAAGGAGTCGATGACGAACTGGCCGGCTGACAGCAGCCTGTCGGTGATACTGACTCCCGAAATGCCAACCATGGGTCATGGTTCGCCCAACAATGTGAACCCGGGGCATGTGGGAAATGGGCATTATAAGGGAAAAGTAAATTTCACAATGACGGGCCTTTGGCGACTGAACCTGGACTTTATGTCCGGAACTGCAGTAGCAGACACCACTCAATTTTTCGATGTCCAGTTTTAGCAGTAAGAAAAACGGCAGGTGGGATAACCCGCCTGCCTTTAAAATTTATCACCATGAAATACTCAATTCTAATACTGTTACTTACTGTCAGCTTTCCGGCACTTGCCCAAAACACCGTGACCCCGTTGAGTGTTGACAGTACCCGCAGCATTGAACTCAGGGAAATACAGGTCAGCAGCAAAGACCGCAATGATCGTCAGCGTATGTTGAACTTTTACAAAGCCAACCATACATCCGGTCTTGAGGATATACTCTCCCGCCTCCCGGAACTTTCCCTGATCCGCAGAGGGAGTTATGGTATGGAGCCGGCCCTTCGTTCATTATCCGCCGGACAGATCAATGTATTGATAGACGGAATGCGGATACACGGTGCCTGTACAGATAAGATGGACCCGGTCACTATCTATATTGAGCCACTGAACCTGGAAAACCTGGAAGTGCAAACGGGCACCAATGGATTTGTGAACGGTTCATCCATTGGTGGTACCATAAATTTAAAAATGGCCAACCCCACCTGTCATCCGGATCAGGAACTGCATGGATTATTCAGCAGTGGTTACCAGGTGGCTGCCCGGAGCCTGCATGAAGCCCTGCAACTGAATTACAATACAGGCAAATGGTCTGTGCTTGGAAGTACAAGCTGGCGGAAGAGCAGCAACTACCGCAGTGGTTATGGCAAAAAAATCCCCTTTTCCCAATTTGAAAAAGTAAACTATTCCCTTTCTGCAAAATACCAGCTGAACCAGCAAACCTATTTCAAGGCAGATTATATCGGTGATAATGGCTGGAATATCGGCTATCCGGCCCTGCCGATGGATGTGGGAAATGCGGTGGCCCGGATCGGCTCCATCAGTATTCAACATGAAAGTCCGGGAAAGCCATTCTATAAATGGATAGCCAAAATATATGGCAACCAGGTCAGGCATTATATGGATGACACCCATCGCCCGGATGTGCTTATGCATATGGATATGCCCGGAAAAAGCCTGACTTATGGATTTTATTCAGAAGCAGAAATGAAACCAGGCAGAAAACAACAACTCCGGATTATTGCTGATGCTTCCTCCACCCGTCTGAAAGCTTCAATGACCATGTATGAACCCGGACAATTGCCGATGTATATGCTCACCTGGCCAGATAACCGGAAAGACCAGGCAGGTGCCGGCATCAGCTGGGAATATACGGTGGATAGCAATTGGATATTACGTGCCGCTTTAAGACTGGATTATATTCATACAGTATTAACCAGCCAGGAAGCAAAAGATCATATCAGTATACTCGGAGTTCCAGATGCATCCCGGACTGAATTACTGAAAAACAGTTCCTTCGCTGCGACAAGGAAAATAAGTGCCTGGCTGAAAAGCAGTGTCTCCATTGCTTATGCCGAGCGAATGCCTACTGCTACGGAGCTCTATGGATTTTATTTATTCAATGCCCAGGATGGTTATGATTACCTGGGCAACCCGGCCTTACAACCGGAGCAATCACTGCAGGGTGAACTGTCCTTCCTCTTGCATGGGAAAAAAGGAAATTTCAGGGCTACCTTCTTTTATAATCATATCAGCCATTTTATCAACGGTATGGTCAATCCGTCTTTCAGTACCATGACCATTGGTGCCAATGGCGTGAAGAATTTTTCCGCCTTGCCTGATGCGGGCCTGGCCGGCATTGAAAGCAGCCTGCTGCTGAAACCGGTAAAGCAACTGGATATTATTTCCACCCTTCGCTATACAAATGGTAAAGACAACACGGGTGATCCGCTCCCTATGATCGCCCCGCTGAAGTCTGTCAGTTCGGTACGCTACCAGTTCAGTAACCTGTTCCTGCAACTGGAATCAGAAACCGCAGCCGCGCAGCATAAGATCAGCAGCCGGTATGGCGAGGACAAAACAGGGGGGTATACTTTACTGCATATCAGAAGCGGGTACCGTTTTGTTTTACTGGGTAAAAAAACAGACCTGCAGTCAGGTATCGAAAATGTACTGGATAAAAAATATCATGAGCACCTGGACTGGGGGAATGTGGCCAGGCCCGGGAGAAATATTTATGTGACGCTGAGGTGGGTCTTTTAATGTGCCGCTCCAAAGTCCACTTTCCCGCTTTTCTGTTTGTTCTTCACCATTAAAACAAAGGGAATACAAACCAGGAAAAGGATACCAATCCACATAAACACGTCCATATAGGACAGCACCATGGCCTGTTTGGTGATGGAGTAATCCATGGCTTTATAGGCCGATTGTAAGGCTATATTGGCGGACTGACCCTTTGCCATAAAAGCATGCTGCATGGCATCCACCCTTGTCTGTACGGCGGGATTGTTTATATCCAGCCGGCTTACCAGGTCGCTCCGGTGCACCACCTGCTGCTGGGCCATAAAGGTGGTGATGAGTGCTATTCCAAATGAACCACCCAGCTGCCGCATCATCCCGGTAAATGCGGCCCCATCCCCGATTTCCCTTCCTTTCAAAGTACTCAGTGACATGGTGGTGAT
>CAZFLL010000038.1:21578-33904 GCA_964519865.1 uncultured Chitinophaga sp.
ATCACCCCAAGACCATAGATCGCCTGGGCCATTCCTCTTTTTTCCGGGGGATAGCTTTCAGTAATGATGGTTTGTGAGGTAACCAGCAGGGCTCCCCCGCCAATTCCCTGCAGGAAGCGGAAAATGATCAGTTCATTGATCCCGCTGGCATTTCCGCACAGAAAGGAGCAAATGGTAAAGAGAATGATGGAGGCCGCGAAATAATTACGGCGCCCGAATTGTTGCGACAACCAACTGGTCATCGGCACGATAATTACATTCCCGATCGCATAGGCGGTGATCACCCAGCCCACTTCACTGGTGGTGGCACCGAGATTACCCTTCATATCATTGATCGCCACATTCACAATCGTGGTATCCACAATTTCCAGCAGCGCACAGACGATGGCCGTGAGGGTGATGATCACCCTCCGCGAACCATACTCCACCAATGAATTTGCAGGAATCATGAATGCTGTATTTTCTTTAATCAGAAGTGCTGACCAGCAGCAGCTGTTTTTGTCATGCTGAGCCTGCCTGTCCGGCAGGCAGGCTTGCCGAAGCATGAGTTTACCGAAGCATCAATAAAGATGAACATCGACATTTACATTCATACCGGGCCGGAGTTTTTTGATCAGGCTGTCGGTTTTTTCTGTAAACTCAAGCCGTACCGGCAGTCGTTGTACCACTTTTACAAAATTGCCACTGGCATTATCCGGGGGTAATAAAGCAAACGTGGAGCCGGTGGCTGGTGAGAAGGAGGCTACTTTCGCCATAAAATCATGGCCCGGGAAAGCATCTACTTTTATAATCACCTGCTGGCCTTCTGTCATCTTATCCAGTTGCGTTTCCTTGAAATTGGCCACCACCCATACCTGGTCACTGTGCACCACACTGAAAAGGGACTGACCGGCCTGGACAAATTGCCCGGGCTGCACATTTATTTTAGATACCATGCCATCCTGTTGGGCGGTAACCACTGCATAAGATAAATTCAGTTTGGCGGCATCCACATCCACCTGTTTCTGGCGGATAGTCGTGCCGGCAATATTGATCTGCTCTGCTGTAGCACTGCTCTGCGCTGTCATGGCCGTGGTCTGTTTGCCGGCCTGGTTTTTTTGTTCCTGAAGGATGGCCACCTGTTTCTCCGCAGATTGTTTTGCGGCCAATGCCTGCTCATATTGCTGCTGGGTAATAGAGTGGTCTTTGATCAGGTTGGCATACCGGTTATAATCTTCCGTGGTTTTCCAGACATTCACTTTTGCCGCGTCGATCTGGGCATCAATCGTACCTAAAACAGCCCGGGTGGCTTCTGCTCCCATCCTCGAGGCATTGGTATTGGCTTCAGCTGATTTTCGGTTACTCTCTGCCGTCAGGAGGGCGGCTTCCGCCTGTTCCAGTTTAATCCTGAAATCACGGTCATCCAGCAGGAGCAGGGTATCCCCTTTCTTCACCCACTGGTTATCCTTCACCCGTACTTCCTGCACATAACCGGAGATGCGGGGGATTACCGGACTGATATCCGCACTGACCTGGGCGTCATCGGTTTCTTCATGTTTCAGGCTGTGCCTGTACTTGGAAATACCAAACCAGGAGCCGCCGATTACCAGGAGCAGCAGGATAATAATGAAAATAGGGTTCTTCTTCTTTTTTGCAACTGTTGTCATACCTGTATGATTAGTTCTTTTTATTTTTTTAATTCCTTAGCCAGTAAACCGGCGCTCTGTAATAATTTATGATAAGCCACAAAGGCATCGGCCCGGGCCAGGGTAAACGCCATGCGGGATTGCAACCGGGCCACATCGGCTTCCAGCAGTTCAGACAGCGTTGACAGTTTATTATCGAATTTGTTTTTAACGATCCGGTAATTTTCAAGCGCCTGTTCATTGGCCCTGTCATACACATCCATTTTCTTCCGGTAGCTCATCAGCGAAAGAAAGGATTTACTCACCTGCAACCGGATATTGTCATCCAGCAGTTCGTTATTCACTTCGGCCTGCTTCAGCTTTGCTGTGGCCTGTTGCAGTTTCGCTTTATTTTTCCAGAGCGAACTGATATTATAAGAAAGGCCCACCCCGATATTGACCGCATTCGTTACGGTGAATACATGGGGCACATTGGCAGCAATATATCCACCGGTCAGTTGCAGGGAAGGTAATTTTTCCCCTTTCACCGCTTTTACATTGGTGGCAGCAGCCTTTATCCGGTAATTCAGTGCATTCCGGTCAAACCGGTTATCCTCTGCTGCCTTTATATAATCATCCAGTACCCGGTTGTCCTCCTTCCTGCTGACACCGGTTGTATCGGGCAACAGGCTTGTGCCATTGGGCAGACCCAGTAATAAGCTCATACTGATATTGGCCAGTTCCAGGTTGTTTTCGGCATCCAGTAAATTCAGTTCAATGGTGGATGACTGCAGTTGGGCTTTCAGCAGGTCATTGCGGGTAAGCAGACCGTTTTTCTCCAGGTCCTGCAGTTCTTTCACCCGCTGCTGCGATTGCAACAGGTTTTCTTTTACCAGCCGTACAGCAGTACCGGCTTTGAATAAAGTGGAAAAGGACTCAATGGTATTCATGATCACTTCATCCTTGTCTTTTTCGGCATCCAGCTGCGCTGCCTGCTGCAGGTAGCCATAGGCTTCTATGCCATAGCGTATACGTCCGCCGGCATAAACAGGAAGGGATAGATTCAGCATGCCATACATCGCCTGTGATACTTTTGGTGCGGTGCCTGAACCACTACCGGAATTACCAGATGATTTGAGATCCACATTGGCGCTGTTGAGCCGCAGGTAAGATCCGGCCAACGAAGCGGAAGGCAGGCGCTGATCCATGGCTTCCCGTAAAGCGGCCGTGGCTTCTTCTATTTTTGCCGCACTGCCCTTCAGTTGTTTACTGTTCTTCAGTCCCAGGTCAATGGCTTCATCCAGGGTCAGCTTACGGGTTTCCTGTGCCTGCAGGGATATGGCACCCGCTATAAAAAAAAGGATAAAAAACAGGTTATGCTTCATTACACAGAATTGCGTGAAATATTTTTTTTAAATGCTGGCTCAGTTTTTTACGGATATGCTGCTGGAACTCATCTGCCGGCATATCCTGCAGGCCATTGATTTCTTTATAAAAATGCTGGGTGGTGAGCAGCTGACTGATCGTTCCCACCAGGGTCATCATCAGGATCGGCAGATCAATATTCTTTTTGAACACCCCTTTTTTCTGTCCTTCTTCAATAATTTCCCGGATCAGGGCCTGGTTCTGCTTTTTGAGCTGCTGTATATGGTCGGTGATCATTTTGTTACCACTGACCATTTGTTCCCTGACCAGCACCCGGTGAAAAGCCTGGTGATTCATCAGCTTTTCAATATACTGGTCGATCAGCCGGTCCATTTTGGCCATCGGCTCCAGTTCTTTGTTGCGGATCATGGTTTCCAGCTGGAGTTTATAAAAACTGCTGCGCTGGGCAAACATGGCTTCCATCATTTTTTCCTTGGAGCCGAAATAATAGGAGATCATGGCCAGGTTTACCCCGGCTTTATCTGCAATATCCCTTACGGATGTACCGTCGAACCCTTTTTCAGCCATCAGCGTCTCGGCTGCGTCCAGGATCTGCAATTGTTTTTCGTTGAGTTCCATAAAAAAAGAAAGCGAAGTTAAACAAATGTTTGATTTAAACAAATGTTTAATGACAAGAAAACAAGTTTACAAGTTAACAGGTTGACAGGGAAGGGCTTACCCTATCCGCTTTTCAACCTATCAACTTGTCAACTTTCCTTACCGCTGACTCGCGATCAGTAAATTGAGATCGGTGTATTTGAGGTCAAACCGCTGACTGAGGTAAAAATTGGTCAGGGCTCCTTTAAAGAGATAGATACCATTGCGTAAGTGGAGTTTGTGCCATACCAAATTTTCAAATCCTCCTTCCTCTCCTGCTTCCAGTAATAAGGGCATCAGTACATTGCTGATGGCCTGCGAAGCGGTGCGGGAGAACCCGGATGGAATATTGGGCACACAATAATGGATCACCCCGTATTTCATAAAAATGGGATGTTCGTGTGAAGTGATTTCAGAGGTTTCAAAACAACCGCCCCGGTCAATGCTTACATCAATGATCACGGAGCCTGGCCGCATATTGCTGACCATTTCTTCGGTGACTACCAGCGGGGTACGTCCGGTTTGAGACCCAAGGGCACCAACGGCCACTTCACAGGTCTTCAGTTGTTTGGCCAGCAACCGGGGTTCGAGTACCGAGGTCCACATTCGCTGACCTATGTTGTTCTGCAGGCGTTTCAACCGGTAAACACTGTTATCAAATACTTTAACAGAGGCGCCGAGTGCCAGTGCCGCACGGGCGGCATATTCTCCTACAATGCCGGCTCCGATGATGATGACCTTGGTGGGTGCAATACCTGAAATACCTCCCAGTAACACCCCTTTCCCATGATTCGCCGAACCGAGATACTGGGCGGCGATCAGCATCACGGCGCTGCCGGCGATCTCACTCATACTGCGTACGATGGGATAGGAATCACTGTCATCCTTGAGATTTTCAAAAGAGATAGCCGTTATTTTTTTCTCCATCATCTTCTCCAGTATCAGCGATTTTAATACAGAAAGATGAATGGGTGATATGATGATCTGGTTCAGTTGCAGTAAGGGAAGGTCTTCTTCAATCACCGGGGCACTCTTTACCAGTATCGGAGCTTTATAAACGGATTCACGATCATATACGATCTTGGCACCGGCTTCGCTATAATCCTTGTCGCGGAAATGGGAAGCTTCCCCGGCATTGTGTTCAATAATTACCTGGTGACCATTACTCACCAATACACCCACGGCATCGGGGGTCAGGGCCACCCGGTTTTCCTGGAAAGCTATTTCCTTGGGAATCCCGATCATCATACCCTCTGATTTGGGGCGGATGTCCAGGGTTTCCTCCAGGGTTTCATAGCTGAAAGAAGTACTTATTTTGGGTTTCTGCTGGCTCATGAAGTTGGGTGCTAAGGTTCACAATCGTCCAGCCAAAGCTACTTAAATATTAGTGATTTTAAGTCGCCGGGTTTTGGTGTCAACCGGTTCTATATGGACATGTATGGTGGTATCCGGAAAGATGCCGGGTGCTTTTTCCGGCCACTCCACCAGGCAGGAATGGCCGCTGTATAAGGCATCTTCCACACCGGCCCGCTGGGCTTCCTCTTCGTCACGAAGCCGGTAGAGATCCATATGGTAGAGCGGTTTCATCCGCCCGTCTTCCTCATACCTGTATTCATTAATGATAGAGAAGGTCGGACTGCCCACCACATCTTTTACACCAAGCACCTCGCAAAGGGCATGGATAAACGTGGTTTTGCCGGCTCCCATCTGCCCGTGAAAAGCGAGTACAGCTTTACTTCCGGTAACTTTTAAAAAAGACGCCGCCGTTTCTTTAAGTGTTTCCATGGAGAAAATCCATTCCATACCGCAAAAATAAGGCGATATAGCAACCATGTTGTAAACATATTCCAATATCCTGTACCACCCGATTTCACCCATTTGGTAACTTTACAATATGGAAAAGGTTCAATGGAAAGTAGAAGGGATGGACTGCACCACCTGCGCCCTGAACATTCATAAATACCTCGATAAGAAAGGTGCAACGAATATCAAAGTTAATTTTGCCACCGGGGATGTGAGTTTTGTGCAACCCGGTGAGATCACCGAAGATAAGCTGGCTACAGGGGTAACTGACCTCGGGTATAAAGTTAAACCCGCTTCAGCGCATTCACCTGCACACGGGCATGACCATGATGATGACGTGGATACTCCTTTTTTCAAATCACACCTGCAGCGTTTCTGGTTCTGTTTCCCCTTTACGGCTATCCTGATGCTGCACATGATCCCGGGCCTCAGACACTTACCTGCCTTTCACTGGATCGGAAATCATTGGGTGCAACTGGGACTTACCATCCCTGTTTACCTGATTGGTATGAGCTTTTTTGGCCGGAGTGCCTGGAAAAGCATCCGCAATGGAATGCCCAATATGAATGTGCTGATCGCCCTGGGCGCAACCGCCGCTTTTATCTATAGTCTTTACGGTTCCCTTTCCGGCCAGCCGGAAGAATATATGTTTTATGAAACAGCGGCCACGATCATCACGCTGGTCTTCTTTGGCAACTATATGGAAGACGCATCCATCGCTTCCACCCAGCGGGAATTAAATAAACTGGCCAAATCACAAAAAGTGATGGCCAATATGATCGCCTTTGACGATGAGCACAAAGAGCAGATCTTCCCGGTGGAGAACACCCAGTTGCGCGTGGGTGACCTGCTGCTGATCAAAAGCGGTGAACAGGTGCCCATTGACTGTAAAATCCTCTGGGGTGATGTGCATGTCAATGAATCCATCATCACCGGGGAAAGTTTACCCCTGCATAAAAAAGCCAAAGACATACTGATCGGTGGAAGTGTGATCACCGATGGTACCGTTAAGGCACAGGTTACGGCTGTGGGCGACGATACCGTACTGTCCGGTATTCTCAATATGGTAAAACAGGCGCAGGGAGAAAAGCCTCCTGTACAACAACTCGCCGATAAGATCAGCAGTATTTTTATTCCGGTTGTATTGCTGATAGCAGTACTTACCCTGGTCATCAGCTGGATCGTATTGAAAGAATTCACACCCGCCCTGATGCGGAGTATCGCGGTATTGGTGATCGCTTGTCCCTGTGCCATGGGACTGGCTACCCCCGCCGCTATTGCGGTAGGACTTGGCCGTGCGGCTAAAACCGGTATTCTTTTCCGCAATGCCACCAGCCTGGAAACATTCAAGGATATCAAACAGGTGGTATTTGATAAAACCGGTACCCTGACCACGGGTCAGTTTACCGTTGGTGATTATGCCATCACGCAAAGCGGAATGAACGATGAAACCTTTAAACGGATTGTCTATTCATTAGAGAAATACTCCAATCACCCGATCGCCAAATGTATCAATGAGCTTTGGAAAATAAAAGACCCGGTTCAATGGGCCAATGTGGAAGAAGTAAAAGGGCTGGGTATGCAGGCGACCGATAAGGAAGGAAATCAGTACACTGCCGGTTCATATAAAGCCGCAGAAGGACTTACAAAGGAAGATAGTCATAATGTATACTTACTGCGCAATGGGGTACTGCTGGGCTGGATCGATGTAAAAGATGAACTGCGGCCGGAAGCTAAAGCCGTGGTGGATTATCTCCACAGTAAAAATATCAAGACGATCCTGCTGAGCGGTGACCGGCTGGCCAAATGCAATAAACTCGCAGTGCTGTTAGGCATTGATACCGTTATTGCCGAACAGAGTCCTGAACAAAAACTGAATAAGGTGGCTGAACTAAGTGAACAAACACCCACTGCCATGGTCGGTGATGGGATCAACGATGCACCAGCCCTGGCCAAAGCCACGATCGGGATCTCAATGAATGATGCCTCCCAGATCGCGGTGCAAAGCGCCCAGGTGATCCTGATGAATCATGGGTTGAAAAACCTGCCCACCGCATTAGGACTGGGGAAACATACTTATCTCACCATCAAACAAAACCTCTTCTGGGCTTTTGCATACAATATCGTGGCCATACCGGTGGCCGCACTCGGTTTCCTCACCCCCACTTTCGGGGCGCTGGTGATGGGACTGAGTGATGTGGTACTCGCCGTGAACTCAGTAAGGTTGTTTGTAAAGAAGGTGACCTGACAGCATGTTTAAACTGATTTCCTTTTTGCCCCCGCTCCTGCTGGCCATCCTGACCAGCAGTTCTGTCCCCGGACTTGCGCAAACCAACCTCCTGCTCAATGGCGGTTTTGATGATATAAACACCTGTACCGAATACAAAGCGGAGTGCGGGGTGGAGGGATGGTTTTATCTCAAGGATGTCAAAGTCCAGATGCTGGCGAATGACAGTGCAACTCAGCTGACAGGCACCAACAGCATTGCCATATTTTACAACTGGATCAGTTATACCGGTTTCAGCCCGGTGATCGGCACCATACTGCCCTGCAACCTGCAGGAAGGAAAAGGTTACACATTTAAAGGATTGATCAAAGCCACGCTGAATCCCAAACTGAATTTCAAAGCAGGCGTATGCCTGGGTGAATGGTTCTATGTACCAAGACGGCCTTTTGCCTCCACCATGCAACCGGACAGTATTTTATCCATCACCCAGGTACCCAATACCAATTTTGTCGCGTTTGAATATCATTTCACCGCCAAAGGAAATGAACGATACCTGACATTCGGAAGCTATATTCACAAAGACAGTCTCGTTGGCAAAACACCATTGATCGGTGCGCAGACCGTTTCTGTCGTGCTGGACAGGTTTGTACTGCAGCCGGATGACCCGGAAGAAATACGTTGTGAGGCCTGGGCTTTTAATAAAGAAAAGATATACGCCTACAATTTCCGGCACCGTGAAATGGATTATTCCCTTTATGGCAGGGGCCAGCTGGCCATCGATCCGGATTTTATCGACAGCAGTTTTACCAGTGAACGCAAAGCAGAAATTAAACCACCGCTCAAAACCGATACCCTGAAACTGGGAGATGTGCTTTTTGATTTTAATAAAGCGGTATTGAAACCCGCCGCATTAAAAATTCTCGCTTCATTTTTTACAACAGAGCGGCTGGCTGGTATAGACAGCATCGCTATCGAAGGACATACCGATTCTGTAGGTACTGATAACCGCAATAACACCCTGAGCCTGCAACGAAGTGAATCCGTAAAAAACTGGTTACTGCAGCATGGGTTAACATCCGGCACCCCGATTACCATTATTCCGTACGGTCGATCCAGGCCTGTGGCCCCCAACCGTACGGCGGAAGGCAGGGCCCTGAACCGGCGGGTGGAACTGATCCTGTTCAGGAAAACGGAACTCCCATAACAATAATGTAATTTGTCGCCCTGATTTGTTGAAAGAACCCAAACACATATTAAAAGAATACTGGGGCTATGATGCGTTCCGTCCCCTGCAGGAAGATATTATTCAATCTGTACTGAAGGGAAAAGATGTGCTGGCCCTGATGCCCACCGGCGGGGGTAAGTCACTCTGCTACCAGGTGCCGGCCATGGCCATGGACGGGCTCTGCCTGGTGATATCACCCCTGATTGCGCTGATGAAGGACCAGGTGGGTAACCTGCAGAAAAAAGGAATCACGGCTTTTGCCATTTATTCAGGCATGAGCCGCAAGGAAGTGATCCGCACTTTTCATACGGCTATGGAGAGCAATTGTAAGTTCCTTTATGTATCCCCGGAGCGGCTGGAAACAACCCTGTTTAAAGAATATCTCCCGGGATTGGGTGTACAACTGATTGCCGTGGATGAAGCCCATTGTATTTCCCAATGGGGTTATGATTTCCGCCCGCCTTACCTGCGGATTGCCGCCCTGAGAACTGAATTACCTGATGTTCCAATCCTGGCACTGACTGCTTCAGCCACCCCGGAAGTACAGGATGATATCTGCCAGAAACTGGAGCTCCATAAACCGCAGATTTTCTGTCAGTCATTTGAACGGGCCAATCTCTCCTACAGTTGTTTCCGGATGGATTCCAAGATCAATAAGATCATAGAAATATTGAAAAAAGTGCCGGGCACCGGTATTGTCTATTGTAAAAGCCGGAGAAGAACCAGGGAGATTGCGGAGCTGCTGCAGCTGCAGGGAATACCTGCGGATTTCTATCATGCCGGTTTACCCCAGGAAGAACGTTCATCTAAACAGGAGGCCTGGATAAAAAACGCAATAAGGGTGATTGTCTGTACCAACGCCTTTGGCATGGGTATCGATAAACCGGATGTACGGACGGTTATCCATGCGGACGTGCCCGATTGCCTGGAAAATTATTACCAGGAAGCCGGCAGAGCAGGAAGGGACGGAAAGACTTCGTATGCGGTTTTGCTTTTTGATGACCGCGATATGAAAGAACTGGAAGAGATGGCTTCCCTTCGTTTCCCTTCACTGGAAGAAATCAGGCAGGTATACCAGTCAATGGCCAATTACCTGCAATTGCCCACCGGCAGTGGTTCGGGACAGTATTATGATTTCGATTTTGCCGATTTCCTGAAAAAATTCAGGTTACTTCCCCATGTGGTGATGAATGCGCTGAAGGCACTTGAACAGGAAGGCTGGATATCATTTAATGAGCAGGTCTTTCTTCCTTCAACGGTAATGTTTTCAGTTAAGAAGGAAAGACTATACGCCTTTGAAGCAGAATACCCGGCCCTGGAGCCCTGTATCAAAGCCCTGTTAAGGGCCTATGAGGGTATTTATGACCAGCCCGTTACTATTTCTGAAATCGTACTGGCCGGTTTGTTGCGCAAGGAGGCCGAATCAGTAAAAAATGAATTGGTCATGCTGGACAATGCGGGCATCATCCAATACCAGCCCCGCAAAGACAATCCGCAGGTATACCTGTTGCGCGACCGTGTGAAGGCAGAAGATATCTCCATTAATATGGTGGCCTATAATAAACGGAAGGAGCAGTTCAGGCGGCGGATGAAACAAATGGTACAGTTTGTCAATGAGGAAGTGATCTGCCGGAGCCGGATCATCGGGCAGTATTTCGGGGATGAAAAAATGAAAGACTGTGGCATCTGTGACAACTGCCTCAAACAAAAAGCAACGGTATTGAGTAAAGAAGAGTTTGACAGCATACAGCAACGGATACTTGGATTTTTGCAATCGGGACCGTCAGACAGCAGGCAGCTGCTGGATCAGTTAACCGGTGTAAAAAAAGAAAAAGCCTGGAAAGTGCTGAGCTTTCTCCAGGCTGAAAATAAGATCGGGATGGATGCGGCAGGAATATTACACTTAAAATAAACTCTTCCTCCGGGTGCGGCCTCCAAGTCCAAGTACGCCAAGTAAGGTCCGTACAATTGTGTTCCCTGCTGTTCTTGTCATACTCTTCACCACCGGGTCATCAAAAATTCCTTTCTCCTTTTTGGTGGTTTTCTTTTCTGCTTTTTCTTCCGCTTCTTCCTGTTTTTGCTCTTCTTCTTTCTTAGAAGCCTCTTCCAGTTTCTCTGTCAGGATTTCGTAGGCGCTTTTATTATCAATCACCTGGTTGTACTTATTCGCAATCTTTGAGTGACTGACCAGGGCATCAATTTCTATTTCAGACAGGATATCCATGCGGCTTTGTGGCGGACGGAGCATACAATGCACCAGCGGGGTTGGTATCCCTTTTTCATTCAGGATAGTAACCAATGCTTCGCCGGTACCCAACTGGGTGATCAGGTCTTCTGTTTTATAATAGTCTGTCTCGGGATAGTTCTCCGAAGTTTGTTTGATCACTTTCCGGTCGGCCGCCGTAAAGGCGCGCAGGGCATGCTGCACTTTTAATCCCAGCTGGGCTAATACAGCTGCCGGCACATCCATCGGGTTCTGCGTGCAGAAATAAATGCCAATCCCTTTGGAACGGATCAGTTTGATGATCGTTTCGATCTGCTGCAGCAATGCATCATTGGCTTCCTGGAAGATCAGGTGGGCTTCATCGATGATCATCACCAGTTTGGGTTTATCCATATCTCCTTCTTCCGGGCAGCTGGCATAGAGTTCGGCCAGCAGTTGCAGCATAAAGGTGGAGAAGAGTTTGGGACGGTCCTGCAGGTCAGTAACCCGGACGATGGAGATCATTCCCCGGCCATCCTCACTGATACGCATGAGGTCATCCACTTCAAAACTTTTTTCGCCGAAAAAAACATCCGCACCCTGTTGCTGCAGTTCGATCACTTTGCGAAGGATGGTTCCGGTGGAAGTGGTGGAGATCTTACCATACGATTTTTCCAGCTCCGCTTTTCCTTCATCACTGACGAATTGTAATACCTTGACAAAATCTTTCAGGTCCAGCAGGGGCAGTTTATTGTCATCGCAGTATTTGAAGATCATGGCCACAAAACCACCCTGGGTGTCGTTCAGTCCCAGGATTTTCGATAAAAGCACCGGTCCAAATTCACTGACTGTTGCCCGGAGCCGTACACCCTTCTGGTTACTGAGGGTGAGCAGGTCAACCGGCGAGGCAGTCGGTGTATAGGTGATCCCCAGTTTCTGGCAACGTTCAGTTATTTTATCATTCACGGTGCCGGCCGCCGCAATACCACTCAGGTCGCCCTTGATATCCATCAGCAGTACGGGGATACTGGCAGCACTGAGTCCTTCGGCCAGTACCTGTAATGTTTTTGTTTTACCGGTTCCTGTTGCCCCGGCGATCAGCCCGTGACGGTTCAGTGTTTTAAACGGAATATATACATCAGCCCCGGTCACCACCTGGCCATCCAGCATGGCAGATCCGAGTTTAAAGGATTCTCCCTTGAAGGTATAACCGGTTTTTACGGTTTCGAGGAATTTGGCACT
>CAZFLL010000039.1:0-25150 GCA_964519865.1 uncultured Chitinophaga sp.
ACTGTATTTATAAAAGTAATTTTTACCGTGCCGGTATTTGCAGTTGTTTTTTGAGAATGGCTAAATATGTTTGAGAAAGATAAAAAATACAGCGGCAGCAATAAGAAAATGTTGTTCATAATAATTACCTGTATATACCAATTAGACATTAAAGCTACCCTAATGAAAGATGTCAGGTTGAGCTTGTCGAAACCGGAGCCATTTAGAAAAGAGCCTCTTTTATTTGTGAACCCGCCTTCGACAAGCTCAGGCTGACAGTATAATTTTAATGTTTAATCGGTATTACCAAATCTCCCGGCCTATCTTTTTTCTGAAATCTTTCAATGCTCCCACTTTCTTTTTTACTTCAATGCGTTTTTCTTTGGCGGCTTTACTTGGTTTGGTGGCTTTACGGGGTTTGGGTTTAATGAGCGATTTGTTTACAAGAATGTTCATTTTTTTTATTACATCCTCTTTATTACCCAGCTGCGTTCTGCCGGCCTGGCTTTTTACCAGCAAAAAACCATCTGCATTAATCTTGTTTACAAGCTTTTCCTGCAATAGTTTTTTCTCCTCATCGCTAAACAATGCAGATGATTCTATATGCCAATAACCTTCCACCATCGTTTCCACCTTGTTAACGTTTTGGCCGCCTTTGCCCCCGCTTCGGGCTGTTTTAAACTTAATCTCGTCGTATATGTTCACCATCTTACCAAAATTAAGCAGAAAATGCACGAATTTGCAGCTATAAGCGTTTTATTTGAGTCTTATATTTCGATAAGACCTAATTTTTACAGATTTTTGTATGAAACCAACAGGGAAGAGATGATTCAAGGTATTTATCATTCGTTAGCTGAGCGGAAGCAACAACATAAAAAATCATTTGCCGTACTGATTGATCCCGACAAGGTGAACGACAGTAACCTTACTCAGTTGATTGAACTGGCCGTAACAGCAAAGGTTGATTATTTTTTGGTTGGCGGCAGCCTCGTTATCTCCAACTACCTGGATGAATGTGTACAACTTATCAAACGCAGCTGCCATATTCCCGTTATCCTTTTTCCAGGCAGTCCCAACCAGGTTAGCAAATATGCCGATGCTTTATTGTACCTCTCTCTTATCAGTGGCCGCAATGCCGATATGCTGATAGGGCAGCATGTAATATCTGCACCGCTGGTAAAACAAAGTGGACTCGAAATTTTATCTACCGGTTATATGGTGGTAGATGGCGGAGCACCCACCACGGTTTCTTATATCAGCAATGCATCTCCCTTACCGGCCGATAAAAATGAAATTGCCATGTGTACGGCCATGGCCGGCGAAATGCTGGGCATGAAACTAATCTATATGGATGCCGGCAGCGGCGCCAAACGCCCGATCACCGAAAGTATGATCAAAGCAGTTGCCGATCATATCGATGTTCCCCTGATTGTCGGTGGTGGTATCCTCCAGCCCGAGAAAGCTTATCTGAACTGCAAAGCCGGTGCAGATGTGATTGTAGTAGGAAATGCCATTGAGAAAGATGCGAACCTGATCAGGGAAATGAGTGACGCCGTGCACAGTGTACCGGTGAAGGCAGGTTGAAAGGTCTACAGGTTGAAAAGTCTACAAGTTAACAAGGCCGGAGATGCAGTTAATCCCTGAGATAAAATCATATCCCCCCATAGGGGTGTTCAAATAGCATGATCTTATTCTGCTGCTACTTTAATCATTTCAGCCCTTCGGGCTTTTTCAGCAAGCAGAAAATAGCAGAATAATAATATTCCTTCACCAAGAATCACCCGGGATAAATTGTGACAAACAAGATTCCATCTTAATCCTATCGATGAACGAATCAGGGTTATCTCCTCTTTCCTTTCTCCTCTCCCTCCTATCTGAGCTCCTCCACTTTCACCCTCGTCGGTGTCTCTTTTCCTGCAATAATACTCTTAGAACTAAGCGCGATCGCCTTGATGACTTCGGTCATATTCGCCATATCAAGTGTTTCTATCTGATCCGTGAGTTTGTGGTAATGCGGTTCCACATCCATTTTGGAAGTGGAGATGGTATGGGCAGGTACCCCGAGTCTGGCCAGCGTGGCATTATCGGAACGATAGAATAATTGTTGTGCAGGATAAGGATCGGGATAAAAGGTAAACGCGGTTCCCTGCAGATCTTTGGCCAGGATCTCTCCCATATTGGTTTTTTCATAACCGGTGATATAAGCAGAGTTTTTGCCCCACTTACTTTCGGTGCCGATCATTTCAATGTTGAACATGGCCATCACTTTATCGGCATCCATCTGTTTGGAAAAATACTGGGAGCCGAAACCACCCACTTCCTCGGCCGTAAAGGCGGCAAAGACCAGGGTGCGTTCATTATTGCCCAGTTTCTTAAAATATTTCGCGAGCATGATGACAGCCGTTGTACCAGCGGCATCATCATTGGCACCGTTATAAATGGAATCCCCGTCCACGGCCTTACTCACCCCAAGGTGATCGTAGTGACCGGAGAAAACCACCAATTCATTCGCCTTGCTTTTCCCGGGTATCACCCCTACCACATTCGCCATTTTCTGCTCGGTGATTTCATGCACCGCTTCAATGGTATAGGCGGCAGGAGCCACATCCGTTAATACAAACACGACTGAAGTGGTTGTTTTGAACATGGATGATTTCAACCGGGCCAGGTTACCGAAGCTGTTGGCAAAACTTTTCTCCACCCATACGATCATGTTTTTATTTCCACGGGCATATTTGCGGGCTTCGGTCTGCAGGTTAGCCCCGGTTTTTATAAAAGCCGTTTCATAACCGGACCCCTGATCGATTTTCAGTTGCGGCTGACAGGTGATCACCATCACGGATTTCTGTTCAATGGCCTGCCCGTCCAGTATGGCAGAGGCGCTGATAAATTTCGGGCGTACCATGGCAAATTCCTGGCGGTAACTGCCGGAATTGTTCACGGTTCCCAACCCAATGGCTTTAAATTCAGCCGCAATGAAATCAGCGGCTTTGTCAATATCCGGGGTAAATGTGCGGCGGCCCCGCATGTCGTCAGCAGCCAGTGTCTTTTCGATACGTTCAACTTCTTTTACATTGATAATATCAAAGCCTTTCTGTGCGGCGAGGGATAATCCTGATGCGATGAACAGGATTATTGCAATGGATTGTCTGATCATTTGGTTTTTGTTCTGAATATGACGTTTATAATAATGCCACCCCTTCCTCCTTCACTGAAGCTTCGGAGGACAAGTCGGGCTATTTCGTTGAACGGTCTGTTGCTAATTGAATTGAATTTACCCTCATCACGGGACTACTAACTACCGACTACTAACTAACTCAAAGGCTCATCATCTCCTTAAACTTCACCGTCTGCCTCCTGCTTACTTCAATTTTCTCGCCCCCTTTCAGGTCAAGTAATAAACCACCGTTAAAATAGGGTTCGATCTTATCAATCATGCGGAGGTTGACAATATGTTTACGGTTGGCCCGGAAGAATACTTTTTCATCCAGTCTTTCTTCAAGGGCATTAAGTGATTTCAGGATCAGGGGTTTGTTGCCTCCAAAGTAGACTTTGGCATAATTGCCCACGCTTTCGAATAAACGGATCTCGTTCAGTTTTACAAACCAGCAACGTTCCCCGTCCTTGACAAATACCTGGTCATGCTCGGAGAGTATGCTGTTGTTGACAAATTCTGTTTCGCTGCGGTATTCCCGGGTTTCGCCATGCTGTAATTTCTGGATCGCATCGGCCAGTCGCTTTGGTTCAACCGGTTTCATCAGGTAATCCAGGGCATTCACCTCAAAGGCTTTCAGGGCAAATTCATGATGGGCGGTGGTAAAGATCACCTGCGGTGCTTTGTCCAGCTCCGCCAGCATATCAAAGCCGGTTTTGCCGGGCATCTGGATATCCAGGAAAATAAGGTCGGGCTGCAGGGTTTCGATCTTGATCAGGGCGTCTTCGGCATTTACGGCTTCATCAATTACTTCCACTTCAGGAAATTCCTGGAGCAGTTTTCTTAACTCCAGCCGGGCAAGCCGTTCGTCATCGATGATAATTGCTTTCATGAAATACTGTTTTGGGGTGGCGTCAAAAATCGTTTTCTATACTTGTACCGGAAGCAGAACCCGGGCTTCCACCAGGGAGCCGTTGATCTGCTTTATTTCAAATTTTGCTTTTGCTCCATAGAGCAGGCTCAGCCGGTTGGTGGTACTGGATAACCCAAACCCTTCTTCCGTATTTACCTGGCCATTTAACTGCCCGGTATTCTGAACCACCAGTTCATGGTAATCCCCTTTAAAATCGGAGATCACTTTTACCAGTCCCCCGTTGATCTGCTGGCTGATCCCATGTTTGATCGCATTCTCCACCAGGGTTTGCAGCATCATCGGCGGCACGGGCTGATTGAGGGTATCTTCATCTATATCATACTCCACTCTGAGCCGGTCCTCAAACCGCATATTTTCCAGGGCGAGATAATCTTTTATGATCAGCAATTCCCGTTCCAGGGGCACGGTTTCCATCTTTTCCGTCTGCATACTGCTACGCAGGATATTGCTGAGTTCCGTCACGGCATTGCGGGCCCGTTGCGGATTCTCATCCACCAGGGCCCGGATACTGTTGAGTGAATTGAAAATAAAATGTGGATTGATATGCGCTTTGATGGTTTTCAATTCAAGCTCTTTTACCATCGATTCCAGCCGCAGGGTATCGAGTTGTTGTTTCCGGCTCTTGGTGACATAGTGGTAAATAAAATAGATCAGGTTCCAGATAAAGAAATAAACAAAGAAATTAAAGACCCCGCTGGCGATCAGCAGGACCTTATTATTGAGGAATTCATGTTCCCGTTTATTCAGCAGGTTATAGTTTTGCAATACCTGCATATAGATCAGGGAGCCCACTACGGAAAACAGGAATGTAATGAGGAGGAAGTATAAAAACTGGCGTTCCAGTTTTTTCTGGAGCAGGTCAACATTCAGGATCAGGGAACGCATCAGGTGACTGAGTAACAGGCCAAGGATCACAAATATGCCCAGCCGGCCAAAGACCTGGATCAGTTGTTCGCGGGTATTGAGCTGGTCAAAGGAATAGGCAAAGAAGATGCTGATGAGGGTGAACCCTCCCCAGCCTACCGCCTGGAACATCCAATACCTTGTATTTGCAAACCACATTTGCTACAAATCTAAAGAAAACGGTCACTTTATGACCCTAATTAATATATCAGTGGCAGATAATGCCTGTAAATGGGTGTCCCGGGCCCTGTTTTAAGTCCTGAACCATTCCTGGAAAATATTGTTAAACAGTTTTTCCCGGTAAAACGGCCATTATGGCTATCGGGAGGAAAACAGTACTTTTACAGCACCAAATGTCAACCCATGCAAATCACTCCAGGACCCTTATTGCAAACCATTGACTCCCCGGATGATTTAAAACAACTTCCGCGTGAAAAACTGCACCAGCTCTGCGATGAGCTACGTCAGTATATCATTGATGTAGTGAGTGTGCATGGAGGCCATTTTGGAGCCAGCCTGGGTGTGGTGGAACTGACCACTGCCCTGCATTATGTTTACAATACACCCTATGACCAATTGGTCTGGGATGTGGGACACCAGGCCTACGGACATAAGATCCTGACCGGCCGCCGCGATAATTTCCCAACGAACCGTAAATACAAAGGACTGAGTGGTTTCCCAAAACGCAGCGAAAGTGAATACGATACATTTGGCGTGGGACACTCCTCCACTTCTATATCTGCGGCCCTGGGTATGGCGATGGCTGCCAAATACAAGGGCGAAAAGAACCGTAAAGTGGTGGCCGTGATCGGTGATGGTTCCCTGACCGCCGGTCTTGCCTTTGAAGGAATGAACCATGCCGGCGTGGCCGATGCGGATATGCTGATTATCCTCAATGATAATGGCATTGGCATTGACCCCAATGTGGGTGCCTTAAAAGAATACCTGACGGATATTTCCACTTCCCCTACTTACAATAAAGTAAAAGATGATGTCTGGAAACTGATCGGCAAACTGCCCGTAGGTAAAAATTTTACCAGGGCCATGGCCCATAAACTGATCGAGGGGATGAAAGGCATGGTGAGCAGCAGTGCCAACCTCTTTGAAGCCCTCAACCTCCGGTATTTTGGCCCGATTGACGGTCACAATGTGGCAAAACTGGTGGATACCCTGCGCGACCTGCGTGAAATTCCTGGTCCAAAGATCCTGCACGTGATCACCACAAAAGGGAAAGGATATGCCCTGGCGGAAAAAGACCAGACCAAGTGGCATGCTCCCGGCTTATTTGATAAAGTAACCGGTGAAATACAGAAGAAAAAATTCGACCTGCCCCAGCCTCCCAAATACCAGGATGTATTTGGTCATACCATGATCGAACTGGCTGAACAGAATGATAAAATATTCGGTATCACCCCGGCGATGCCTTCCGGCTCCTCCCTGAAATTCATGATGGAGAAAATGCCGGACCGGGCATTTGATGTGGGTATTGCCGAACAGCATGCTGTAACGGTCAGTGCCGGTATGGCCACCCAGGGATTGAAAGTATTCTGTAATATCTATTCTTCCTTCATGCAGCGGGCCTTCGATTCCGTGGTGCATGATGTGGCTATACAGAAACTCCCGGTGGTGTTCTGTCTTGACCGGGCCGGGCTCGTAGGTGATGATGGCCCCACCCACCATGGTTGTTATGATATTGCTTTTTTCCGTTGTATTCCCAATATGATTATCAGTTCCCCGATGAATGAAAGTGAATTGAGGAACCTGATGTATACCGCCCAGCTGGAATCCACCAGACTGCCTTTTGTGATCCGCTATCCACGCGGGGAAGGCATGATGCCTGAATGGAAAACAGCGATGAAAGAAATTGAGATCGGCAAAGGACGTAAGCTCCGGGACGGAAATGGGATAGCGATCCTCTCATTCGGACACCCTGGCAACTTTGCCGCAGCGGCCATCCGGGAACTAAAAAATGACGGTCTGAACCCCGGCCATTATGATATGCGGTTTGCCAAACCCCTTGATGAAGTCCTGCTGCACGAAGCCTGCCAGCGATATGAAAAACTGCTGACCGTGGAAGACGGCACGACCGAAGGCGGTTTTGGCAGTGCCATCCTTGAATTTATGAACCGTCATGGCTACAAAAATGAAGTACGCATCCTGGGTATCCCTGACCGGCTGGTGGAACATGGCACTCCGAAAGAACTGATGCGCGAATGTGGTTATGACGCGGAAGGTATTGCACAGACCATACGGGAGATGATGAAAGATAAAGTAACCGTATCGACCCTGCTTGGTTAATCCGGTTAAGTTTTTTTATAGAAAGCAGCCCCCATATCCGGGGCTGCTTTTTTATTTCCATTCCTTTAACAAAAAATCCTGCATATCACGATATGGAAATCCGTTCCACCTGCATCTGACAAACACAACTGCAGTTCATGAAAGCCATCCTCACTCTTGTCCTCACGGCGACCCTGATCACCGGTATCAGTTATTTTGCAAAGAGTATTACCCCGGAAAAAAAGTATGCAAGTGACCGCGAACGCCTGACTGTTGTTGGGCCGGATAAACAACATAGTGATAAACTCAAAACCTTTGCCGCAGCTGCCAGGGATTTTACCAGGCAGAAAAAATACAATGAAGAAACCTGCTTCCTGGTCGACATGAGCCTGCCCTCCGGTAAAAACCGCTTTTTTATTTATGACCTGAAGAAAGACAGTCTTCTGCAGGCCGGCCTCGTAGCCCATGGCAATTGTTATCAGAACTGGCTGGAGGGAAGGAAATACAGCAATGTAGTGGGTGGCGGCTGTACCTCACTGGGCAGGTACAGGATCGGCATACCTTATACCGGGCAGTGGGGGTATTCGTACAAACTTCATGGACTGGACAGCAGTAACAGTAATGCCTATGTGCGCACGGTAGTGCTGCACAGCCATAGTTGTGTTCCCAACGCAGAAACCGGAGATGAAATCTGCCAGAGTTTAGGGTGTCCTACCGTGGCACCAGACTTCCTGGTGAAATTAAAATGGCTGATCAACTCTTCCAACAGGCCTGTCCTGCTCTGGATCTATGAATAAACTACCTGGTTTTATTATTGAGAGATACGAATAATTCAGCCAGCTTATTTTCGCTTTTGAGTTTGATATGTTCTGTCTTCAGTATTTCTGCAATCTTGGTACTGTACTCAGGCATCTTTTCTTTAATACCATCCGCATCCATCGGAATCAGCACCAGTTTATTTCCGGGCAGTTCGGCGAAATAGAGCTGCTTCACCCCGCCCTTCTTATCTTCCGTGATTGCATTGTCCTTAAAGAGTGCAATGGTTTTAGCCTTGCATTTCAGCAGTTTAATATTTCCATCCACCAATACTTCATAAAAAGTCTCCGCATTATTGGCCTGGATGGCGGGAAGCTGGCTTTTGAACTTCATCAGGATGCTGTCCTTGCCGTAAGGAACATGGATCATAAACTGGCTGACGGTGTCCACGAATTCCATGATCACCTGCCCCTGGCGATAATAGAGGGTGTTGTTATGTACATCGAAGATCAGCGGAACGGTCATAACGGGTCTGCCGCTTTTAAAGCTCACGATACCCGGCATCCACTCCTGGTCAAGGAAAAATTGCTGCAGATTCAGTTTCTTTTCCTCTTCCGGACGCTCGGCCCAGCTATAGGTTTCCATCCTTCTTTGTATAGAACCAGATCCCCCGATACCAGTGCCGGTAGCTTGCGCAAAAACAAAGGTGTTCGTGGCCAGAAAGGCCGCCAGTAAGATGAATTTCATGTCGGTAGTTTTAAGGTTTATCATCCCGGTTTCCACCAATCAACTGCCTTCCGCATCAGGCCAGGCTGGCTTCCATCGTGATTTCGGTATTCAATAACTTACTTATAGGACAATTTGCTTTGGCATCCGCTGCACACTCGGCAAATTTTGTAGCATCAATTCCCGGAACGGCGGCTTTTACTTCGAGGTGACTGGAGGTAATGGCCCCGGCCTCAAGCGTGATGGTGCATTTAGTATCAATGCTATCGGGTGTAAAACCGGCAGCGCCGAGGACAAAGCTCAGTTTCATGGAAAAACAACCGGCATGGGCCGCTGCTACCAGTTCTTCGGGATTGGTGAAAGTACCATCCTCAAAACGACTCCTGAAGTCATACGATGTATTTTCCAAAACTTTGGATTTAGAACTCAGGGTTCCGCTTCCTTCTTTACCGGTTCCTTTCCAATTGGCTGTTGCAAAACTTTTCATGATGATTAATTTAAATGAGGTTCAAGTTTATTGTTGGTTTTGTTCGTCAAGTTCAGCGAGGCGTTCTTCGGGTTCCATGAATTCAATAATAAAATTATTCTTTCCTTCCCCGATCATAATTTTCAGGAATTTCTGCTGTACCAGTTCCAGCAGGGAGAGAAACAGGAAAATCGCCTGTACCCGGTTCACACTCCGCTCGAAGATCCGTTCAAATGGTACCGTTTTTTCCTCCCGGGCAAGTGTCAGCATTTCATCCCGGCTTTGTTCCATGGTATAGTTGTACTGCACCACGGTATGCACCGGCCTGTTGAGCCGGTCACTGTACTTCTGCATGGCCCTTTCAAAGGACTTCATCAGTTTAAAGAGTGTGATATTCTGGATTTCCGTCCCTTCACTGTCTTCTTCGCCGATCATGGACAGTTCCTTCTGTATATTACCCCTTTTCACCATCAGCATTCTCACCGCTTCCATTTCAGCCATCTCGGCCGAGGCTTCCTTGAAGCGTTTGTATTCCAGGATTTTGTTTACCAGCTCCTCGCGCGGGTCAATTTCATTCCCCTGGGCATCCAGTTCTTTGCGGGGCAGGAGCATTTTGGCCTTGATCCGCATCAGGGTGGAAATAAAGAGAATAAACTCGCTGCTCAGCTCGATATTCAATTCCCCGCTCTGGTGGATATAATCCATGAAGTCATTGATAATGCGGGTAATGGGAATATTATAGATATCCAGCTCATCCCTTTCAATAAAGAATAATAAAAGGTCGAAAGGGCCTTCAAACTGGGGTAATTTAATCTGATACGACGGGTTCTGCACGCGGTTGCTGTTTAGGTCAAAAAAAAAGAAGTCCTGCTGGTTAACAGGACTTCAAAAGTAAGGGAAACGGGGCGGAGGGCATCCTCCCTTTTTCCCCAATTTTTATTTTTTCAGGGCATCCCTGATCTCGCGGAGGAGCTGGATATCTTCCGGGGTGGGTGGCGGAGCTGCAGGGGCGGCTTCCTCTTTCTTTTTCAGGCTGTTTAATGCCTTTATCACTAAAAACATGACAAAAGCCACGATCACAAAATCAATAACAGCTGTCAAAAAAGCGCCCCATTGCAAGGCTACTTCAGGCTTTCCGGCTGTCACCACTGTTCCTGCCGCATCTTTTACTTCAGCCACAGCATCTTTAAGTACAAAAACATTCTTACTCAGGTCCTTTCCGGTCAGTAACCCAACCAACGGGGCGACCATTCCTTCAGTAAAACTGGTAACGACCTTGCCAAAAGCACCTCCCATCACAAAGGCAACGGCAATATCTACCAGGTTGCCTTTCATGGCAAATTCTTTAAACTCTTTAAGCATTCCCATAAAAAAATTGATTTTTGGTTTAAATAAAATGTTCAGGATTCAATTCAAGATATTAATAAAAAATATAACGCGAAAAATTACTTTTTCATTCCGGGGAACTGCATATCCAGTCCTTTCAGCAGGTCACGGAGAGCAGTGGCAATAATGTATTCCTTGTACCAGTTCTGATCGGATGGCACGATGGTCCATTCGGGTTTATTGCATTGTTCAAAACAGTCTTCATACATTTCCATGTACAGGTCCCAGAGCTTTGCTTCATCAAAATCCTTCTCATTGTATTTCCACATTTTGGCAGGGTCTTTCAGTCTTTCACTGAGTCGCTCATGCTGTTCTTCCGGGGATACATGAAGATAGAATTTCAGGATATGCGTGCTATTATGGTCCTGCAGCAGCTTTTCAAAATCATTGATCGCCGCCATCCGTTTACGGGCGGTATCATCATCACACCATTTATGCACCCGGGTGATCAGGATATCCTCATAATGGGATCGGTTGAATACCTGGATCATGCCTTTGGCAGGTGAATGCTGGTGAATTCGCCAGAGGAAATCATGCGAGAGTTCATCGGCTGTAGGCGCCTTATAGGATTTTACCGTAACGCCCTGGGGATTCATATTGCCCAGCACATTGCGGATCACCCCATCTTTACCGCTGCCATCCATTCCCTGGATCACAATCAGAATTGAATGTTTGCTCTCTGCAAAAAGAAGGTTCTGCAATTCATCCAGTTCTTCCAGTATTTTATCGGTCTTTTCTTTCATCTCTTTTTTATCGAGATCCTTTGGGGCGCGGGTATCAATTCCGGAGAGTTTTACTTTGCTCATGCTGTTGTTTTTTATGTTGACAGGTTGAAAGGTTGGAAGGTTTACAAGGAAGGGGTCTTAGGAGGCTCCCTGTCAACCTTTACACCTGTCAACTTTTCAACGATTACTAAGAACATCGAAAGTTAAAAAAATTACCCAACTCTGCCCCTGATTCCTGAACTTTGGCGCTTTTATGAGCAGTAAATTTATCAGCTGGAGTTTATTTATCGGTCTCTGTATCATCTGGGGAAGTTCATTTATCCTGATGAAATGGGGGCTGTATGACGCCAATCTGCAACCGGTTTTGTCACCCTACCAGGTGGCAGCGCTGCGGATGTTTTCCTCCGGCCTGGTGATGTTGCCTTTTCTATATCGTTCCCTGAAGAATTTACCCCCGGCCACAATCCGGTATGTATTGCTGAGCGGCTGGCTCGGTAGTTTTTTCCCCGCCTTTTTATTTTGTATAGCGGAAACCAAAATTGACGGAGCACTGACCGGGAGTCTCAATTCGCTTACCCCGCTTTTTGTCATCATCACCGGAACCCTGTTTTTCCGGAAAAACACAAGCCGCCAGAAAATCACCGGGGTGCTGGTGGGCTTAATCGGAAGCGGTATCCTGCTTTATATCAATGCCGGTAAACCAAACAGCTACCTGGCCTATACCGGGTTTGTGGTGCTGGCCACGATCCTGTATGGATTCAACGTGAATATGGTGCATGAAAAACTGAAAGGAGTAGGGTCTGTACAGATTGCCACGGTTGCATTCACCGGGCTGATCCCCCCTGCCCTGATCGTATTGGTTTATACCGGCTATTTTAACCTGCCGCTTACCCAAAACGTTTATGCCATAAGCACCCTGGCCAGTTCCATTTTAGGTATCATGGGTACGGCACTCGCCTCTGTCCTGTTTTATGTCCTGGTCAAAAAAGCAGGGGGCCTGTTTGCTTCCCTGGTCACTTATGGCATTCCCTTTGTTGCCATACTCTGGGGCGTATATTATGGGGAGAAAGTAACAGGAATGCAGGTGATTGCCCTATCTATTATCCTGCTGGGGGTATACCTGGCCAACCGGCCGGAAACAAAAAAAGCAACACCGGGTGAATGATGTTGCCTGTCCTGTATAAAAACAGTTATTTAAATTGACATAATTTCTTTCTCTTTCGATGCCAGGTGTTTATCAACGGTTGAAATAAACTTATCTGTCATTTCCTGTACACCCGTTTCCGCATCCTTGGCTACGTCTTCACTCAGCCCGTTTTTCTGTAAGCGTTTGATATGTTCTATCGCATCCCGGCGGATATTTCGGATCGCAATTTTAGAATGCTCCCCTTCACCCTGGCATTTTTTTACCAGTTCTTTTCTTCTTTCCTCTGTCAGCGGAGGCAGGAACATACGGATCTGTACCCCGTCACTCTGCGGATTGATCCCCATGTTAGAGGCAATAATGGCCCGTTCAATGGGTTGAAGCATATTTTTTTCCCAGGGCTGAATACTCAGGGTACGGGCATCCATTACATTAATATTGGCGACCTGGTTGATGGGCATGGGTGATCCATAATAATCCACCACGATGCCATCCAGCATCTGCGGGTTAGCTTTACCAGCCCTGATCTTGACTAATTCAGTTTCCAGGTGACTGATCGCTTTTTTCATTTGCTCTTCTGCTCCAGACCGGATTGATGAAAGTTCTTCTGACATATAATATCGTTTTTAACTTACCCGCCTGCTTTTTTTTATACCCGGGCGGGACGCAAATCTAACAAAACTGGTTTAGACCAAAAAAACCGGCCAGACTTTAAAAGTCCGGCCGGAGAATATTTATAAATTTTTTATGTACTAATCTGCAGCGGACTGTGCTTCTTTTTCTTTGGTCAGCGTCACCACTTTTGTAGCAGTGGTTTGCATGGTGGTGACCCCTTCACCGCGTTTGGCAATAAGGATTGCCCTCCGGGGTCTTTTGTAATAATAAAGGACTCCCAGTCCAGAGAAAGCCAGGGTAAGCATTGTAAGCATCAGGTAATTCGGACCCATAAACCGTCCAAACCAGGCCAGTACAATGAACCCGATATTCACACTCACACAGGTCAGTGTAACAGCGGCATGATCCATTCCACGGTCAAGAAGCAGGTGATGTACGTGATTCCTGTCGGGTGTAAAGGGTGAAACGCCATTCAGTATCCGGATGCTGAATACCCGCAGGGTATCGAGCAGGGGAACAATCAGGATGGCAAAACCAATAGCTACGGCTGAAGGAACCGGGATGGCTACCAGGGGATCATTGGCCACATTGATGAATTTAATTACCAGGATGGCATTGATCAGTCCGATCATCAGTGATCCCGAATCACCCATAAAGATCCTCGCCGGGTGATGATTGAAAATCATGAAGGCTGCTAAACTGCCGGCCAGCGCAAAAGCCAGTAAGGCATAAGCCTGGTAACCGATCGCAAAGAAATAACTGCCGAATACCAGCATGGTCAGGATACCCAGGCTGGCCGCCAGTCCGTCTACCCCGTCGATCAGGTTAAATGAATTTATAACAACAATAATAGTCAGGTAAGAAAGGGCGAGGCTGAATGCTTCCGGTAATTTATCAAAGCCGAGCATACCATGCATACTGTCGAGCCGGATACCACCAAGATGAATCAGGATTGAAGCGGCAATCAGCTGACCGATAAATTTTTTGCTGGCCGATAAAATGATCAGGTCATCCTTCAGACCGAGGAAGAAAATAACCAGTGCTGCCGCGAAAAAATATTGAAATTCGTAATTCAGGTGACCCTGAATGGATAAGAGTGCTGCGAGAATAAAACCGCCGAAGATTCCAACCCCTCCCAGTGAAGCCACCAGACGGGTGTGCACTTTACGTTCGTTGGGGACATCAAACAACTTCTTTTTTTCAGCCACTTCAAGAACAACTGGAACCGCCAAAAACGTAATTATAAAAGAGACAGAGGCCGTCAATAAAATATCAAGCATCTAAGCAGTTTTATATGGTACATAAATAGGCATCAACCGATATGGTTTTTGCATTACATAAAACATTTAATGTATCTGACATCAGATCTATGTAATCGTAAGGATATTTAGATGATTTTGTCAGATAAACTTTATTACAATTGTTTTTTGCATTAAAAAACAATGCACTTTTGCAACTAATCTGACCCTTTGAGGCAGCAAGATACGAAAAGTTTAATTATAACCTATTTTATTAATTATGAACGAACTAACCGCAGCCGCCTCCCAGGTAAGGAGGGATATCGTCCGGATGGTACATGGCTCCAACAGCGGTCACCCCGGTGGATCCCTGGGTTGTGCCGACTTCCTCACTGCTTTGTATTTCAGGATTATGAAGCACAATCCTGCATTTGATATGAATGCCCCGAATGAGGATGTTTTTTTCCTCTCCAACGGTCATATTTCCCCGCTTTTTTATTCGGTACTGGCCCGCACCGGTTATTTCGATAAAAAAGAACTGGCCACTTTCCGTAAACTGAACAGTCGTTTGCAGGGACACCCTGCCACACACGAACACCTGCCGGGTGTACGCATGGCTTCAGGTTCTCTGGGTCAGGGAATGAGTGTGGCGATAGGAGCCGCCCTTTCTAAAAAACTGAACGGGGATAAAAACCTGGTCTTTTCCCTGCATGGAGATGGTGAACTGGATGAAGGACAGGTCTGGGAAGCTGTTATGTTTGCTGCCCACCATAAAGTGGATAACCTGATCAGCACCATCGACTGGAACGGCCAGCAGATTGATGGTCCGACCGATAAAGTAATGGGCCTGGGCAATATCCGCCAGAAATTTGATGCTTTTGGCTGGCTTACCCTCGAAATGAATGGGAATGATATGGACGAAGTGGTGGTGACTTTGGAAAAAGCCAAATCCTTAACCGGACAGGGCCAGCCCATCGCCATTATGATGCATACTGCCATGGGTAAAGGAGTGGACTTTATGGAAGGGACCCACGAATGGCATGGCATCGCCCCCAATGATGAACAACTGGCCAAGGCCCTGGCGCAATTGCCGGAGACGCTGGGTGATTATTGATATAATCTCACCCTTCGGCAAGCTCAGGGTGACAACAGCTGTCATGCTGAGCTTGCCGAAGCACCCATCGATAAACTCAGGGTGACAACGGCGCTTGTCATGCTGAGCTTGCCGAACCATGTCGAAGCACTGTCATTTCTATTCAGAACGTAACGAAAACTCCTGGACAGCCGCTTTCCGGGAAGGGATCCAGGATGCAAGCAATGCGATAAAGAGAACCGTCCCTCCTACCAGGAAAAAATCCATCAGCCGGAGCCTGACGGGGTAATAAGAAATCAGAAAACTCCCTCCCTGTAATTTAATCAGTTCAAATTTTACCTGCAGCCATACAAGGAAAATGGCCAGCAACATCCCGATGCCTCCCCCGATCAGGGCGAGCAAAACACCTTCGCTGATAAATATCCGCTGAATAAATCCCCGGTTCGCTCCCAGGGCATACAGTACACTGATGTCTTTTTGTTTTTCGAGGACCAGCATCGTGAGCGCCCCCACCATATTGAATGAGGCAATAATCAGGATCAGGCAAAGTACCCCGTATACGATCCATCTTTCGAGGCTCATGATCGAGTAAAGGGATTTGTTTTGCTGGTAACGGTCCTGCACCAGTATATCCTTTCCGACAATTTTCTGAATAAGGTCCCTTGTATCCTCCAGGCTGGAAGGATCTTTAAGCGCCACCTCCACCGCACTGTACTGATCGGGACCCACACCCAGTGATTTACGTAAAAAATCAATATTGGTAATGCCGTACTTGTTATCAAAATCCTGCTGGATCTGGAAGGAAGCTGAAGACCAGATCGAATCACTACTAATATCTTCCAGCAGGTTCAGTTGCCGGGAATCCGTTTTCCGGGGCAGGTAAATATTCAGGGGAAATAAATTACGGTCGGCATATATCCCAAGCGCGTCTTCCACACCAGCGCCAAGAATCAACCGGGGATCCTCTTCGTTGCCCAGGTTATACTCCCCGTTGATCAGGTGATCGGCCACACCGGTGGTATAGCGGTAGTTTTCATCCACCCCTTTCAGGTAGATCACGGTCTGGTAATCGGCCCCGCTTTGCAGCATAGCCTTGTCTTCCAGTACCAGGGAGAAATTACGGATCGTGGTAACCCCTCTCAGTTGTTTTACCTGATCCGGAGTAAGAGTCATCAGTTTCCCGGAAGCGGGGGCTACCTTAATATCGGTATAAAAAGAAGAGTACAGGGATTTGACCAGTCCTTCAAAACCATTGAACACACTCAGCACCAGGATCAGTACCGCGGTCCCGAAAATGATCGCGCCGATACTGGTCCACGCAATGATATTAATGGCATTGGTGGATTTCTTTGCTTTAAAATAACGCCAGGCAAAAAGAAAGTTCAACAGCTATGGATTTAAAGATGAGTGACGGAACAGCGTTATTCCGTTTTCTTTCCGGGTTCCTGCTTCCGTTCTTCTTCAATTTTTTTAAAAATCTCCTCCATTTTAAATACATGGTCCAGGGTATCGTCCTGGAAAAATTTCAGCACCGGCATACTGCGCAGCTGGTGCCTCACCCGGGCGGTGAGTTCTTTTTTAATCTCATGATGCCGGTCTTCCACTTTCTGCAGGGCTGCCGCCACATCCTTTACCTGGAAAAAGCTCAGGTAAAACCGGGCCTCCAGCAGGTCGGGTGTCACTTTCACCGAGGAAATTGATACCATGCCTCCGTCTATCATATTCAGTCCCAGGCGCTGGAAAATGCCGTTCATCTCCTCATTCAGCAGCCCGGCGATCTGTTTCTGTCGTTTCGTTTCTTCCATACAGGTTGATATTATGACCGTCTGCCGACTTTACTTCGGCAGTCGCTGCAAAAGTAGTTACTTTGCCCCGTTTCCATTACTCTTTACGAATGAAGCAATATTCCCGGATTTTTAAATATATGGGCCCTTACAAGGGCAAGATTGTACTCTATTTCCTGTTCACCGTACTGGGCATCATATTCTCCATCATCTCGATCGGTATGCTGGGCCCCTTTCTGCAGGTCATCTTTACCGATTCCCGGCCGGAATGTATTGATTGCAACCAGCTGGGCAAAACCAGCGGCAATTTCCTGATACAATCCATTAACGACTTCCTGAACCAGTCACTGATCAACCACGGGAAAATCGCCACCCTGGCTTATATCTGTATATTCCTGGTCAGTTTTGTATTTCTGAAAAACCTGTTTATCTATCTCTCCTACTATGTGCTCAACCCGCTGAAAAATAAAGTGGTAAATCAACTGCGGGAAGACCTTTACGATAAAGTACTCCGGTTACCCATTGGCTTTTTCAATGAAAAAAGAAAGGGCGACCTGATGAGCCGGATGACCAATGACGTGAATGAGGTGGAGACTTCCGTGGTAGGCACACTGGAAGGATGGATCCGGGATCCGTTGAATATTATCATTACCCTGACTGCTTTACTGCTGATCAGTTACCAGATGACCCTTTTGATCCTGGCCCTCATCCCGGTGCTGGGACTGGTCATCGGACGTATCACCCGTTCTTTAAAACGGCACTCACAGGATGTGGCCAATAAGTATGGGGAAACACTTTCCACACTGGATGAAACACTGGGCGGACTCCGGGTGATCAAGGCCTTTAACGTGGAGAAACTGCTGCGGGGTAAATTCTTTAAGAGCAATGAGGAATTGCTTTATTCCAAAAATAAAATCAGTTACCGCCGTGATCTCGCCTCCCCGCTTTCCGAAGTCATGGGGGTGGCGTTGTTTACTGCCGTGCTGTACTTTGGGGGTGTGATGGTGTTAAAAAACCAGTTGTTGCAGGCCTCCGCTTTCCTGATGTTCCTGGGGGTGTTTTACAATATCATCAATCCGGCTAAAACGCTTTCCACCTCATTCAGCAATATGCGCAAAGGGGCGGCCGCCATCAGCCGCATCGAAGAAATTCTCAATACACCGGTAATGGTGGATGACAATCCTAACGGAAAGCTATTACCCGCTTTTACAGATAAGATTGAATTCAGGAATGTTCAGTTTGCTTATGAGGATGTGGTGATCCTGGACAATATCAACCTGACGATTGAAAAAGGGAAGACGGTTGCCTTAGTCGGCTCTTCCGGGGCCGGCAAGTCCACCCTGGCCGACCTGGTGCCACGCTTCCACGATGTAACCGGTGGTGAAGTCCTGATTGATGGAATTAATATCAAAGACTATTCGCTGACATCCGTACGCAGCCTGATGAGTATCGTTACACAGGAACCGATCCTGTTCAATGATACGATCGGGAACAATATCGCGCTGGGTCAGCAGGGGGCCACGCAGGAACAGATTGAAGAAGCGGCCCGGATCGCCAATGCACATGAATTTATCCTGAAAAAAGAAGATGGCTATAACAGCAATATCGGCGACCGCGGTGCCAAACTCAGCGGCGGGGAAAGACAACGTCTTACCATTGCCAGGGCTGTATTAAAAAATCCCCCGATCCTGATCCTGGATGAAGCCACTTCCTCCCTCGACACGGAAAGCGAACGGCTGGTACAGGATGCCATCAATAATATGATGCAGAACCGGACCAGTATTGTCATTGCCCACCGGCTGAGTACGATCAGGCATGCGGATGAGATTGTGGTGCTGCAGAAAGGGAAAATTGTGGAGCGTGGCAATCACGATGCGTTGATGGCGCAGGGAGGGTTTTACAGGAAGTTGGTGGAGATGCAGGAGGTAAGGTAGTTCGTAGTTAGTAGTCGGTAGTTAGTAGTCGGTTTTTTCTGGAACGTGGGTGAGTGCGGTGATAAGGTGAAATGAGGAATCTTTTATTAATGTCTCGCAACAAGCTTTTACCGGCAGGTGTGTTCATGACACGCCGTATAAAACCTGATACAAATCTATTAAGGCTGATTTCCTGAACTTAAGAATCCCTCGCTTAGCAGGGGCTGTTGACTACTAACTACTATCTGCTATCTACGAACTACCTCAACACTTCTCGGCTGATCACAATCTTCTGTATCTCACTCGTACCCTCTCCGATCGTACATAGTTTGGCGTCCCGGTAGAATTTTTCGACGGGGAAATCTTTGGTATAGCCATAACCGCCGAAGACCTGGACGGCATCATTGGCCACTTTCACGGCCACTTCACTGGCGTAGTATTTGGCCATGGCGGCTTCTTTGGTCATGGGCAGGTGACGGTCTTTGAGATCACAGGCCTGTAATATCAGTAGTTCAGCCGCCGCGATCTCGGTGGCCATATCGGCAAGTTTGAAGGATACGCCCTGGAAAGAAGAAATAGGCTTATCAAACTGGTAACGCTCCTGGGAATATTGCAGGGCGGCTTCATACGCTCCTTTGGCAATACCGAGTGAAAGAGAAGCAATGGAGATGCGTCCGCCATCCAGCACTTTCATGGCTTGTTTAAAACCATCTCCCACTTCGCCGACGCGTTGAGTATCGGGTATGCGGCAGTTATCAAAAACCATCTCGGCCGTTTCGCTGGCGCGCATGCCGAGTTTGTTTTCTTTTTTCCCGGCACTGAAACCAGGAGTGCCTCTTTCGACCACAAACGTGGTAGAGTTGTTTTTTGTACGGGGCTCACCGGTACGGCAGATGACCACCGCGATATCCCCGCTTTTCCCATGAGTGATCCAGTTCTTGGTGCCGTTGATGATCCAATGGTCACCTTCTTTTACCGCCGTGCATTTCATATTGCCCGCGTCACTGCCGGTATTGGCTTCGGTCAGGCCCCAGGCGCCGATCCATTCAGCAGTGGCCAGCTTAGGTAACCATTTCATTTTCTGTTCTTCACTGGCAAATGCGAGTATATGACCGGTACAAAGTGAGTTGTGGGCGGCCAGGCTGAGTCCGACAGATCCGCATACTTTGGCCACTTCTTCAATCACCGATTTGTATTCAAAATAACTGAGTCCGGCCCCTCCATATTCATGCGGTACCAGCACACCCATCATCCCCAGCTTCCCCATTTCCTTAAATACCTCCACCGGGAAAACCTGGCTTTCATCCCATTCCATTACATGGGGCCTGATATATTGTTGGGCAAAATCGCGGGCTGTCTGTGCTACCTGTTGATTGAGTTCGGAAGGTTGAAAATTCATATAGACTAAAATCGTTCGTGGTTTTTAAAAACTGTGCCACTCCTTGTTTCCGATAAAAGCCGGAAGGGGTGGCACAATATCTCTGTCCGAGATTCAGCAAGCATTCGTTAAAGGCGATACAAAGTACAGGTTTTTATCTCAAACTAACAAGTGTTAGTGGAAATTAATTTTTCAGGCCAGGTGCAGAACCAGCCCATCCCAGGCCAGGTGGATATTGTCCGGGAGTTCAGCTTCTATATCCGCATGCAGTCCCAGCTGGTGTGACATATGTGTAAAATACCCAAGCGGTATTTGCAGTTCCTGCACCGTATCCACCGCTTCACCGAGGGTGAAATGGGAAATATGATGCTGTTTCCGAAGGGCATTCAGGACCAGCACCTCACTCCCGCGGATTTTTGCTTTTTCGGATTCCTCGATACGATTGGCGTCGGTGATATAAGTAATCTTGCCAAAACGAAATCCCAAAACCGGCATTTTCAAATGCCAGACTTTAACCGGAGTCACCGGAATATCGCCCACCATAAAAGGCTGGTCGGAAATGGTGATCAGGTTCAGTTCCGGAATACCCGGGTACTTGGTATCGGCAAATGCATAATAAAAATCACGGCGGATCGCTTCTTCCGTCAGGGAGTCGGCATAAATATCAATATGTCTTTTCTGAAAAAAATTATAGGCCCGTACATCATCCAGTCCGGCCATATGATCGCGGTGCGGATGGGTAAAGATTACCGCATCCAGTTTTTTCACCTGCTGCCGCAGCATCTGGTAACGGAAATCAGGACCGGTATCCACCACCAATGTTGTGGTTGGTGATTCGACCAGTATACTGGAGCGTAATCGATTGTCTTTTTTATCAGCGGAAGTGCAGACTTCACAATCGCAGCCGATCATCGGTACACCGCTGCTGGTACCGGTTCCAAGAAATGTTATTTTGAGCGGAGGGCAGGTCACGAAGTAAAGTTAACTTGTTATCAGGATAAAAAAGTTAACAAGGAAAGGGTAAAGTCTGACTGAGGGATAAAACCAGGCTCCCTCCCTATTTTCTATTATCTATTTACTACTATTACCCTTCTTCCGTTTCCAGCTTTGCTAAAATATTCGCATAAAGCTTTGCGGATTCCTCGGACAGGTGTCCGGGGTCTATGTCCAGCTGGGGGATCAGGTCGACCAGGGTATTGATCCGGCCTTCGATCTGCAGGAATTTATTCAGGACCACCACTTTCTTCTGTTCCAGAATGCAGTAGCCACTCTGAAAAGTCCCCCTTTCATAGCGGAGTACGTAGCCGGCCTGTTCGGGAATCGCCTCTAATTTATCCAATGTGGTCTGGTTGTACTTCATCCTGCAAATTTAACCTGCAGAATCAGGGAAATTCCGGTGATTTATCAAATCTTATCCACACCTGTTTCTCTATATTTGGCCCGACCTTTTTAATATGAAAAAGCTTATCCTCCTTCTTGTACTTTCCGGTGCAATCCTGACGGCGGCTGCCCAAAAAGCCATTCCTGATTTCGGAAAGATTGACAAGGCAGACCTGTTGCTCAGTTCCTGTCCATTTGAAACCTCGGCCACGGCCATGAAGCTACTGGACCTGCAGGAAATCGAATTTGAATATGATTACTACAGTTCAAAACTGGTTACTGAAAAAAGAGTCCGGATCAAAGTCTTTAATGAAAAAGGGTATAAACATGCCTCTATCCGGATACCTTATTTCAGTAAAAGACGCGTCACCCGGATCAAGGATCTTGAAGGGATAGTCTATAACCTGGATGCAGGTGGTAATGTCACGATACAGAAACTGGAGAAAAAAGATTTTTTTAAAGAAAAAACAGAAGACAATATCGGGATCATCAACTTCACTTTTCCCAACCTGAAGCCCGGCAGTGTGGTGGAATTCCGGTACCGCAAAATTGAAAAAGATATTACGCGTATCGATTCCTGGATCATACAGGATGAAATTCCGGTTGGACAGGCCGCCTGTATCGTTACAACGCCCAATACGTCGAGACTTATTGAAAAAATGCTGGGAGCCGACACTCTTGAACATAAGAAAGAGTTCCCTAAGGGCGACAAGATCAGGCATACTTATAGCCGGGAAAATATTCCTTCCTTCCGGTATGAACCCTTTATGAGTTCAATAAAAGACAACCTGCTGAAAGTTATCTTCATGCTGATCCCACGAGCCGGTTTTACCACCGATCTCGGGCCTGAAGTACAATGGAGAATATTCGGGGGCAACTTCCTGGCTTCGTCCTATGTGGATGGACAACTGAAAAAAACACTGAAGGGTTCCGAGCCGATTACTGATTCAGCCAAAAAAATATTCCCACTCACTGAACGGATCCGTTATGTATATGAACAGGTCCAGAAACAAATACCAGAAAAAGGAGAACAAATTGCCTTTCCTGAGGATATCATGGATGCCTGGGAGAATCACAATGGCAGTACAGCTGAAACCAACCTGGCATTGATCAACCTGCTACGTAAATCCGGGATTGAAGCCTACCCGCTTTTGATCAGCACCCGTGAAAACGGGAAGATCAATACCAAATTCCCTAGCCCGGGTCAGCTCAACGGACTGGATGTACTCACCAAAGACAGTACCGAGTACTTTGTGCTGGATGCCAGTATGAAATACCAGTCACCATTTGTGCCACCGTACAATATCCTGAACCGGGAAGGTCTGCTATTGGTAAAAGACCAGGTGCAATGGGTAACAATCAGTGACACCCGTCCCCTGCTGAAATGCCAGATCAATATCACCGCCCTGTTTACGGACAGCGGTTATATACAGGGTTCGGCCTATACTGTTTTTCACGACTATTATAAATCCATGATGCTGGACAGCACTTCAGAAGAAGATAAGAAGGACTATTTTAATAAAAAACCGGATGGATTAAAAATTCTCTCTGTGTCTTATGAAAATACACTCAATGACAACCAGCCCCTGATACAGCGGCTCGAATTTGATTACAAAGGCCCTAATACCGGTGATTATTATTTTATCAATCCCCAGCTCCTGACTACCGGAAACAGCAACCCGTTTATCCAGTCCACCCGGCAGACAGATATTGATCTCGGTTCCCGCCAGGAACTGGTACTCAAACTGAATATCGAATATCCTTCCTCTTATACGATCGATTTTTTACCACAAAACATAATCGTACGTGCTCCTGATACCAGTTTTATATACAAACGGATCATCAACAGCGACACATCGCTTATCAGTTATTACCAGATCTTTGAGATCAAGGTACCACTGTTTTATAAAGAAGACTACCCGGGAGTAAAAGAATTCTTTGACCGTGTTTATGCGCTGATGGCCGAGGAAATTGTGTTGAAGAAGAAGAAACAATAAAAAATATTCAGTTGTTTAGACGTTTAGCGGGGCATTCCCCAGGAGGAACACACGACTAAACGACTAACCACAAACGACTAAACTTTTCCCTTATTTGCTTTCCATCTTTATCACCGGTACAATCATCTCCTCCAGGCTCACACCACCATGCTGGAAGGTATTGCGGTAATAATTCACATAGTAGTTATAGTTATTGGGGTAGCAAAGGAAACTGTCTTCCTTGGCAAATATGAAGGAGGAATTGATCGTGGGCACAGGCAGACCGGCTTCACGGGGATCACGGAAGGCCAGTACTTCTTTGGGCTCATAATTCAGGTTACGTCCGTGTTTGTACCGGAGATTCGTGGTGGTTTGTTTATCCCCCACAACCTTATATGGTGTTTTAACCCGTACACTGCCATGATCAGTGGCCAGTACCAGGCGGATTTTCTTATCCGCCACTTTTTTGAGCGCCTGGTGCAGGGGTGAGTGTTCAAACCAGCTGGCCGTGATACTGCGGTAACTCATTTCATCCCCGGCGAGTTCTTTCAGCACTTCCATCTCCGTACGGGCATGGCTGAGCATATCCACGAAATTATACACGATCACATTGATATCATTGTTCAGCAGGTTGTGTACATTGTTCACCAGGTCAAGTCCGGCCTGGTTATTCACCACTTTGGTATAGGAAACCCTGAGATCCCCTCTCCCCAGCCGTTGCAACTGGGCCCTGAAGAATTCTTCTTCATGCAGGTTCTTCCCGCCTTCCTCATCATCATTTTTCCATTGTACCGGGAATTTCTTTTCAATATCAACCGGCAGCATACCGGCGAATATCGCATTCCGGGCATACTGGGTGGCCGTAGGCAGGATGCTGTAAAAACTGTCTTCTTCGAGTATGCGAAAACTTTCAGCAAAAATGGGCTGAATGGTTTTCCACTGGTCAAAGCGCAGGTTATCGATCAGTACAAAAAACAAGGGAGTGCCCTTTTCCACATGGGGCAGTACTTTAAACTGAAACAGATTATGGCTCATTACGGGACCATCCTTGCTTTTGGGGGATAACCAGCCGGCATAATTGCGGGAAATGAATTTGAAAAACTCTGTATTGGCTTCACTCTTCTGGCTTTGCAGGACTTCCTGCATTTCGGGACTGCCGCTTTTCTGCATCTCCAGTTCCCAATAGATCAGTTTTTTATACAGATCCATCCATTCATTGTAATCAGGGTTGCTGTTGAGCGCGGTAAATAAATGGCGGAACTGCTGCTGGTAAGCGGAGGTTGTTTTTTCAGCCACCAGTCGACGGTTATCAATAATCTTTTT
>CAZFLL010000039.1:25250-33610 GCA_964519865.1 uncultured Chitinophaga sp.
TCAAAACCATTGGTGAAGGTCTGCACTTCATAGCCCTTATTCTCCAGGAAAAGTTTCTGGGACTGTAAACTCTCGATCTCGTCATCCACCCAAATAATCTTTGCAATAGCCATTCGGTTTCAATTTTAAGATTTGATTATATCCGGTCAACTTTCAAATTTAGCTTATTAACTGTTGCTATTGTACTTTTGCTGTCCGCCCGTTCCGGGCCTTTAACAAAACAGCAACAATGCCCCCAGTCCGCAAAATTATCAACGACCCGGTCTATGGTTTTATTACAATCGACCACCCGCTGATCCTGGAAATCATTTCTCACCCGGTTTACCAGCGGCTGCGGAATATCCACCAGATGGCTTTTGCCCACCTGGTATACCCGGGGGCCGTGCACTCCCGGCTGCACCATTCCCTCGGGGCTTATCACCTGATGAGCATGGCCCTGGGTGAATTAAAGAGCAAGGGCGTGGCTATAACCCCGGAAGAAGAACTGGGCGCCAAGGCCGCGATATTGCTGCATGATGCAGGTCATGGGCCTTTTTCCCATGCACTCGAACAGGAACTGATCAAAAATGTACATCACGAAACCCTTTCCCTGCTGCTGATGCGGAAACTGAATACGGAACTGAAAGGGAAACTCGATACCGCCATTGCCATTTTCACCAACGAGCATCCGAAAAGATTCCTGCACCAGCTGGTGTCCGGGCAACTGGATGTGGACCGGATGGATTACCTCAACCGGGACAGTTTTTTCACCGGGGTGGCTGAAGGCGTGATCGGGTATGACCGGATCATAAAAATGCTGACCGTACATAACGGGCAGTTAATGGTGGAGGAAAAAGCAATTTATTCCATTGAAAAATTCCTGGTAAGCCGGCGCCTCATGTACTGGCAGGTGTACCTGCATAAAACAGTGGTCAGCGCGGAGATGATGCTGATCCGGGTGATCCGCAGGTCCAAAGAACTGATCGCCGCAGGACAGGAAGTCAATGCAGTTTCGGCTGAACTGAATTATTTTCTCAAAGAGCCCCATCCTGATTTAACCATCCCGGAAAACCTGCAACGTTTCTGCCGGCTGGATGATCATGACATTATGGCCACCATCAAGCAATGGTGTAACCATCCGGATAAGATCTTGTCATTACTCTGCACGTATTTAGTGGAACGGAAATTGCTGAAAGTAAAACTGCAGGCCGCACCTTTTGATGCCGATTTTGTAAAAGCAAAACAACTGGAAGCACAGGAATTGCTGGGAATCACGGCGGAGGAAACCCGCTATTTTGTATTTACCGGTGAAGCCAGCAATACCACGTATAATCCGGGTGATGAGCGGATCAATATTTTATTCAAGGACGGAAGCGTGAAGGATATTTCAAAAGTGGACAATGCCCTGATCCAGCACAACCTGAGTGACACTGTTAAAAAGCATTACATTTGTTATGTAAGAGGCTAGAAGCGAGAAGCGAGAAGCGAGAAGGGAGCTAAAATTGATTTATATTTTAAAACCATGAATGCTTTCCTGCTAAATTCAATTTCCCAGATATCCATTACCCAATATTCATTTCTCAATACCTAATTCCCAACTATGCAATTCCCTGCCGCACAAATAGCCCTGCTTGTCAACGGAAAAACCGAAGGTGATCCGAATGTAAGTGTTGATTCCTTCGGCAAAATTGAGGAAGCCAGGGAAGGACAACTCAGTTTCCTGGCCAATCCCAAGTACGAAGAATTTTTATACAGTACCGGGGCTTCCGTGATCATCATTAATGAAACATATGAACTCCGCCAGCCGGTAAAAGCCACCCTGATCCGGGTGCCGGATGCTTATACCGCTTTTGCCACATTGCTGAGTAAATACCAGGAGATCAAACAGCAATCACTGTCGGGAATTCAGCAGCCCGTTTATATCGCCCCGACTGCTGTCTATGGACAACAGGTTTATATCGGCGCCTTTGCCTACCTGGGTGAAAAGGTGAAAGTGGGCAACAATACCAAGATCTATCCCAATGCTTACCTGGGAGATAATGTAACCGTGGGTGACAATTGCATTATCCATCCGGGAGTAAAAATTTATAATGACTGCGTGATTGGCCATAATGTCACTATTCATGGCGGCACAATTATCGGCAGTGATGGATTTGGATTTGCCCCGCAGGCTGACGGCAGTTTTAAAAAAGTGCCGCAGATCGGGAATGTGATCGTGGAAGATAATGTGGAGATCGGTTCCAATACCACGATTGACCGGGCAACTATCGGATCCACTATTATAAAAAGCGGTGCCAAGCTGGACAACCTGATCCAGGTGGCGCATAATGTGGAGATCGGTCATAGTACGGTAATAGCGGCGCAAGTGGGTATCAGCGGCAGTACCAAGATCGGAAACGGGGTGATGATCGGCGGACAGGCCGGTATTGTTGGACATATACACCTGGGTGATGGCTCTAAAGTAAATGCCCAGAGCGGGGTCAGTAAATCCATAGAACCCGGCAAAGCTGTTACCGGTTCCCCGGCATACGATTATACCGCTGCTCTCCGCAGCCAGGCGATCAGCCGCAAACTCCCTGACCTGGAGAAAAGAATCAAGGAACTGGAAGCGCTTATTCAGCAGCTGATCACTGAAAAAGCGGGGTAACCGGGTTGATTTATACATCCACATTATTCATACCTTGCCAGTATGAAAAAAGTACTCCTGGCTCTCCTTATGCCCCTGCTGGCTGTCAGCCTGTTTGCACAAACCAAACCCGCTTACATTTTATACAATAACAAAGGGAAAAAAGTATCCTATAAAAAGATGCTGAAAACCCTGGCCAAAAAAGATATTGTCATGTTTGGTGAAACGCATAACAATGCGATCGCCCATTGGCTGCAACTCGAACTCACCAAAGACTGTGATATTTCACGCGACCTTGTACTGGGTGCAGAAATGTTTGAGCAGGACAACCAGGCTGCCCTGGATCTCTATCTCCAGGGAAAGATCAATGCCAAGCAACTGGACTCGCAGGCCAGGCTCTGGAAAAATTACCCGACCGATTATGCCCCGCTGGTGAATTATGCCAAAGAGAATAAGATCCCTTTTGCGGCCACGAATATTCCCCGCCGTTATGCTTCCATGGTGGCAAAGGGTGGCTTTGGTGTACTGGATACTATTCCTGCCCTCGCCAAAACCTGGATGGCCCCCTTGCCCATGGCCTATGATGGCGACCTGCCGGGTTATAAAAAAATGATAGAGATGATGGGCGGACATGGCGGGGAGAACCTGCCCAAGGCCCAGGCCAGTAAGGATGCCACGATGGCCCATTTTATCCTGAAGTACTATACACCCGGAAAATTATTCATCCATTTCAACGGCTCCTATCATTCAGAAAACTATGAAGGAATCCTCTGGTACCTGAAGCAACAGAAGCCGGAACTGAAGTATGGCACCATTACCACTGTTTCCCAGCAAAATATTAAGACCCTGCTGGCGGAGAATAAGGGAAAAGCGGATTTTATTATCTGTGTGGATGAGGATATGACCAATACTTATTAGGGAGCTGTCAAAACTTGTCCACCCTATCAATAATCTTATCTTTGCCCCGCTTAACCAACCACGCATGAATTCGAATTTCAATCCTGATAAACAACACACATTAAAGTCATCTGCTCAGATTTCCGGCACAGGTTTACATACCGGTGTTATGGCCGACCTGACCCTGCATCCCGCCAACCCGGGGTTTGGGTTCCAGTTTAAACGCATCGACCTGCCCAATCAGCCTGTTATCAAAGCCGATTGTGACCTGGTGACCGATGTAAGCCGTGGAACCACCCTGGAAGCCAATGGGGCTAAAGTGAGTACTGTAGAGCACGTTCTGGCTGCACTCGTAGGTATGGGTATTGACAACTGCCTGCTGGAGATCAACGGACCTGAGATGCCGATCATGGATGGCAGCTCACAACCCTTCGTGGAACTGATCGAGGAAGCCGGTGTGCTGGAACAGGATGCCGCTAAAGTCTGGTACAGTATTGATGAAAACATATTCCATTACGATGAAGAGAAAAGAGTGGAGATGGTGGCCATGCCCGCTATGGAATACCAGGTAACCACCCTGATCGACTTCAACTCACCCGTACTGGGTACCCAGCATGCGGGACTGAAACACCTGCGTGATTTCCGGGAAGAGATCGCCCCCTGCCGGACTTTCTGTTTTTTACATGAACTCGAAATGCTGCTGGAACATAACCTGATCAAGGGGGGTGATGTCAATAATGCCATAGTGATCGTGGACAAGGCCGTGGATGAAAAAGAAATGGACCGGCTGAGAAAAATATTCAAAAAGGATAAGATTGAAGTCAAGAGTGAAGGCTATCTCAACAACCTTGAACTGCGTTTTCCCAATGAACCGGCCCGTCATAAATTACTGGATGTGGTGGGTGACCTGGCCCTGATCGGCTTTCCCATCAAGGCAAGGATCATTGCCAATCGTCCGGGTCATAGCAGCAATGTGGATTTTGCCCGTAAGATCAAACAGTATATAAAAAAAAATAAACATACACAGGGCATACCGGTATATGACCCTTCCCAGCCACCGGTATATGACCAGCAGTTTATTGAGAAGAAATTACCCCACCGATACCCCTTTGCTTTCGTGGATAAAGTGATCGAGCTGAGTGATACACATATTGTAGGCGTGAAGAATGTCACGTTTAATGAATGGTTTTTCCAGGGGCATTTTCCCGGTAATCCGGTCATGCCGGGTGTGCTGCAGATCGAGGCCCTGGCCCAGTGTGGGGGCATCCTGGCCATTAATCTCAGTGGCGAAGGACAGTATGATACGTATTTCCTGAAAATTGATAACTGCAAGTTCAAACAGATGGTCCGTCCGGGTGACACCCTGATCCTGAAAATGGAACTGGCGGCCCCGATACGCCGTGGAATCTGCGAAATGAAAGGCACCACGTATGTGGGAAATAAGGTCTGTTGTGAAGCCGACCTGGTGGCCCAGATCGTGAAGCGGCCGGACTGATTTTTATAGCCCCTGAAACTCACTGAAATGCCCGTTTTACGGGCATTTCCATTTATCCACAACCCCTCTTTTTTTTGGGCAAAATTCGGCAGAATAAATACGATTACCCCACCCCGATTTCGTACATTTGTGAGTTATATTTTTTCAATCAAACTCGCCCGATTTTATACTCAATTATGACGACGGAAGCACAAGAAAAAGCGGCCCAGATTTCGGCCGGTTACAGCGCAGACAGTATACAGGTTCTGGAAGGTCTGGAAGCCGTCCGGAAGCGTCCCGCCATGTATATCGGGGATATCGGCGTGAAGGGTCTGCACCACCTGGTATATGAGGTAGTGGACAACTCCATTGATGAAGCCCTGGCAGGTTATTGTAAAAATATCAATGTCTCCATTTACGAGGATAATTCCATTTCCGTGGAAGATGATGGCCGTGGTATCCCGACAGCCATGCATAGCAAAGAGAAAAAATCAGCGCTGGAAGTGGTCATGACTGTACTGCACGCGGGAGGTAAGTTTGATAAAGGCTCTTACAAAGTATCCGGTGGTCTGCATGGTGTGGGGGTGAGCTGCGTGAATGCCCTGAGTTCAAAACTGCTGGTGACAGTTAACCGGGATGGAAAAATATTTGAACAGGAATACCATATCGGTGTACCGCAGTATGCCGTACGCGAGATCGGTACCAGTGAAACAACCGGTACAAGGGTTCACTTCTGGCCGGATGACAGTATTTTCATCACGACAATCTACAATAAAGATATCCTGGAAAGCCGTCTGCGTGAATTGTCTTACCTGAACCGCGGGGTGCGTATCACCCTGACTGATCTTCGGGAGAAGAATGAAGATGGCAGCAACTATACAAAAAGTTTTTACAGTGAAGGCGGTATTGTTGAGTTTGTGGAAATGCTGGATGCCAATGCCGGCCGCAATACCCTGATTCCGAAAGTGATTTCTGTGGAAGGCCGTGATGAGGGCACCAATGTGGCGGTGGAAGTGGCCCTGAGTTATAACGACAGCTATAATGAACATATTTATTCCTACGTCAATAATATCAATACCATTGAAGGAGGTACCCACGTATCCGGATTCCGCCGGGCACTGACCAGGGTATTCAAAAGCTATGGTGACCGGAACGGGTTGTTTGAAAAAGCAAAAGTGGAAATTGAAGGGGATGATTTCCGGGAAGGATTAAGTGCGATCATTTCGGTGAAAGTACCGGAGCCCCAGTTTGAAGGACAGACCAAGACCAAACTCGGGAACAATGAAGTAATGGGTGTGGTGGACAGTACTGTTTCTAAAGTGCTGGAAGCTTACCTGGAAGAAAATCCCCGTGAAGCCAAGAATATAGTATCCAAAGTAATCCTGGCCGCCCAGGCCCGTGCGGCAGCCCGTAAAGCGCGTGAACTGGTACAACGGAAAACCGTTTTAACCGGTGGCGGTATGCCGGGTAAACTGGCCGACTGTTCTGATCGTGATCCGAATAAGACTGAATTGTTCCTAGTAGAGGGTGATTCAGCGGGTGGTACGGCCAAACAGGGCCGCGACCGGAGTTTCCAGGCCATTCTGCCCCTGCGTGGTAAGATCCTGAACGTGGAAAAAGCCATGGAGCATAAGATCTATGACAATGAGGAGATCCGGAACATGTTTACCGCCCTGGGGGTGAAAATGGGTACTCCTGAAGATCCCAAGGCCCTTGACCTGAGCCGTCTCCGTTATCATAAGCTGATCATCATGACCGATGCCGATGTGGATGGTTCGCATATCGCCACCCTGATCCTGACCTTTGTTTTCCGTTATATGACCGAACTGGTGGAGCAGGGATATGTGTATATCGCCCAGCCACCGCTTTACCTGGTGAAAAAAGGGAAGGAACAGGCTTATGCCTATAATGAAGATCAACGCAAGCTTTGGGTCGAAAAACTGGGTGGTGGCAAGGATGATTCAGTGAATATCCAGCGCTACAAAGGTCTGGGTGAGATGAACGCCTCCCAGCTTTGGGAAACCACAATGAATCCCGAAACCCGCACTTTAAAACGCGTAACCATCGAAAGTGCTGCGGAAGCTGACCGGGTTTTCAGTATGCTGATGGGTGATGAAGTAGCTCCACGGAGGGAATTCATTGAAAGCCATGCGAAATACGCAAAACTGGATATCTGACATCACTATATCATTGTTGCCCCGGAAATCCCGGGGCATTTTTTTGCCTTTATTTATTGCTCCTTCGTGGCTAAATAAACCAGTATAAAGGACCCCAGCATTTGTTGAATTCCTTTTTCTTCCCGGGTGGATATCCAGATATATTTCTTGTACCCAAATTGGAAGGCAGCTAATTGCCTTTCATTCCGCGTAAAAATCAAACCGGTGGCATAGCCTTTCCAGATCTTTTTATGTGCTTTAAACCCTTTTGCATATTGCACCGTTATAGTATCATTCCCACGAATCAGATTACCAAAATAATCAGTGCTGTTTCCGGGCACTGGGTCTAAAAGTGATAAATCCAGCCGCCATGGACTGGTATCACCAGGTAAATAAATGCTCATTTCCCTGCATTCATAAGTTATACTGCTTTCTGATTTATCCTTTCCGGATAACATACGGCCGAGCCCGGTATTTTCTGTGTTGGTAAAAGTGGTTTCAAATTTCACGAGGACTGAAATAGTATCCGCCTGTTCATAGAGTACCAGCAATTTAGCATCCCGGAACACGGTGCGCATACTGGTTTTCTCCAATAAATCTTTACGTGAAGATTCCTTTCCTTTTTTAGATCTGCCCCTTTCTGATAAATGAATCCTGAATGACCCAGCCCTGATTTTTGGCATTTTACGATTACTGACGGGTATTTTAGGTTTTATGGGACTGGCATAATTAGTCAGGGAAGTATCCAGGTCCAGGGTTTTCCGCATAAGAATCTCTTTCATTTCCTGGGACCTGCCTGTAAAAGGCAGTGTTGAAAAAATGATAAGGGCCAGTATTCCAGGTATGAAAAGCGAAAATTTCATCCTAAAAGTTACTTGATTTTTTGAACAGCCTTCCAGCCTGACTTCTCTTAAATGGTCAGTTTTGCCTTAAAAAGACAGGCTGAGATTGTTCATTTTTTCGAGAAGAACGCGGCAAATTTATCATATAAAATATTGAATATCAGATCATTTTGTCATTCATAGCTCCTGTTTTGAATATTCGGTTAGATGTGAAAGTTTAAAAAATGTATTTCGTTAATAATCAATTAATTACAATTATCTTTTGTCCGATTTTGCCTTTCCTTCACAAGTTTTGGGCCTGCCTCCCGGCCAAAACCGGTATTTTTGACAATTACTAACGCAAAAACTTAAACCATGTCAGATGTAAAAATTACAGCCTACAATGT
>CAZFLL010000040.1:0-28137 GCA_964519865.1 uncultured Chitinophaga sp.
CTTTTTTCATCAAACAATTCTGTGTATTCAACAGACTTCACTTCGTCACCATTTTTTCCGGTGGCCGTTATTTCAATCATATAAAAGCCCGGCGAAAATGCCCCACTTTCCACTCTCCATTTTCCACTTTCCTGTACGCTGTCACTCTTAGTATAAGCAGTTTCCCCGGTTGCCCAGCTGGTATAATCCGATTCATTATCATATTCATCCACGGGGAAGAGTTTTACATAGTCCTCCTTGCTCATCAGGAACTGATCAGGTCTGTCCCAGTACCGTTTCCGGATCAGGCGTTTTTCCTCCTTCAGCCTGCTGATCGTAACTTTTGCCGTAGCGGGTATAAATTCCCCGTTCATATTCTCGGTACGGATGGCTAGGTTGCGCAGACTGTCTACCGGTAATACATCCGGAATATCCGTTACCAGTTTCATGGCTTTGTAACTGACCGAAACGGCCTGTTCCCCGCTGCGCGTTTCGCCATTGATATCAGTTACATCTGCATAGACGGTATAGTCAAATACCGGTTCAAATTTCTTTTCGATCTTCAGGTCCGGGATGGCTGTAAAATCGATGTTGAACTTACCATCTTTATCCGTTTTTATTTCTCCATGGGTTATCTCCATCGATTCAGATGGAGGCTGCCACCAGCGTTTGAACAGCCAGGGGTAGAGGAAACGGGCTTCCCGCACCACCCGGTATTTAACGGTAGCGCCATCAATATTGTTACCGGCATAGGCTTTGGCTGTCCCGGTGATGGTTATTTTATCGTTTACTTTATACGTGCCCTTGATGGGTTCATATTCCACCAGGAATTTCGGGCGTTTATATTCCTCCACCTTGAACCCGGTTTGAGCATTTTCTTCTTTTGTATAAAGGCTGAACTGACCATTAAGGCTTCCCTGGGGTAACTGGAATTTACCATTGAAAGAACCAAATTCATTGGTCTTCAGTTTCAGGCTGTCCACGTCTTTGTAATTCGCGTCCCGCAGGTAAACAGTAGTTGTATATCCTGCTCTTACATCCGCTTTTTTGACATCCATATTCAAAGCCAGTACAATTCCCTTGAAATAAAGGGTCTGACCCGGACGGTAAATAGCCCGGTCGGTAAAAAGGTGTATGGATGTTTTGCCGCCGGTATTCGCTTCCTGGTTGTTCCTGTAATAGAAGTAGTCCTGCTGGTATTCGTTGATAAACAGCCGGTCGTTATTGTTTTTTATATCGAGGAGATAAGAGAAATTCCGGTCATTTTTATCAACCGGTTCCGGTCTTTCCAGTTTGAAAAAGCCATTGGCGTCCGTTGTATAGGCTTTGCCGCGTGCTTTGATATATTTTGATTGCTTATAATCATATTTCTGTTCCCAGGTCTGCACACTGGCATTGGCGAGGGGCTGACCGGTTTCGCGGTGCAGGACAAAATAGTCGCGGTCATTGTTTACATAACTGATCGCGGAGACATAGACGCTGCGGGCGCCCAGCAGGCTTTTTGCATTTTTAAAATCGGCATTATCGGAAGCGAGCAGGATGTATTCACCGGATGGCAGGCCGTCAATTTTAATTTCGGCTTTATGTTCCTGCAGGTCATTAGTGGCCGGTAGTGATTGTTGCCAGCTTTTCATGGCTGTGGCACTTACAAGGGCCGGCCAGTATTTTTCGTCATATTGATTTTCCAGCAGGGTCCTGAGTTTTTCATCTGTCCTGATCAGCCGCAGGTAGAGCGTGCTGATGTTTTTATAGCTCACCAGTGAACGGAAGGGCAGGTCGGGACTGTTTACTTTTTCCAGGCTGAATTCAAAGCTTCGTTGATTCAGTCCCTGCAGTAAGTTCCAGGCATTTATTTTCCCTTCAGAGGAATCTTTCTGCAATTGAAGTTTCTCGCAGATCTCTTTAGCGGTCATGCGGGCAAAACGTTTGGTGGTATCTCCATACGGTTTATAGTCGTTGGCCTGTTCATTATAATACTGGGCCATCAGGTACCAGGCCTGGGCAGCGGCAGGCAGGTTTTCATACTGCCGGGCAATATGGTTGATGCTGTTGAAGTAAAGCTGGTCCTTATCCGGGTGCGTGGAGTTTTGTTTTACAAATTCAATCCGTTTGATATCCGCATCGATCAGGGCGTCGGGCCTGGTATCATTGAGATGGAAGGCGATCAGTTCCTGGTAAATCAATAAAGCTTTATGCTGGAGTGAAAGGGAATCTTTTGTCGTGAATTTTCTTTTCACAAAATCAGCAGCAGGATCAAAGGCGCTGGCCTGGTCTATTTCAAAGGCATAGGCAGGTTTTGTGATACCCCGTTCATCATTTTCGAAATAAGAAAGGGCCTCGTGGGCCAGCAGGTCGTAGAGGGTGGGGCGCAGATGCCTTACATTCCCTTTTATAATTATGGCGTTGTAGGGATCCGGTTTTGTTTGCTGCAGGAGCCTGGTTTCTTTCAGTGACTGGAGGTAAAGTTCACTGATCTTTTTATGGAAATCTTCAGCCCCCCAGGTGGCGATATCCGTTTTATTGAATTTGGCCGTTTTGGTACGGTCCATCAGCTCCCAGCGGTTACCCTGGTAATAATTCCAGTACATACCTGCCAGCAGGTTCTTCAGAATTGAGGTAACAGGTTCTTTACTTGTTTTGAGCTCAGTCTCCATTTCCCGGATCGAAAGAACATCATTGTCTTCCCGGGTATCCGACTGAAGTCCGGAGATATATAACAAGGATTTGATCACCTGTGCTTCCTGCTTTTCTTTTTTGGCCAGGGCATAGATCTTCTTCACTTCAGTCAAAGCGGATTTGGGAAGGCTTTTCTGGTTCAGTTCTTCCACTTTTTTCCATTCTTTTTCGTAGTTCTTTATCGGGGTCTGGCTATGACTGTTCATAACGGTAAGGCAGGTAAAAAAGATGGTTAGGAAAAGGTAATTCAGGATGCGCATTTTCATGCTGGTTTATTTTAGTATAAAGTTAATTGTTCCGGGTTGTGAATGGGATGCATAATTGTGTGGGATTTCATAAAGATTCCTGCACGCGGGAATCCGCGCCAGACAAGGAATGACGCAAAATCCTGCATATCTCCGCAACTTTTACCAATGTCTTTAACATTTTGTTACCCCTGATTTCCGGCACGCTGGCACGGGTTTGGAAATACCTGTTGCAGAACAGTATTTATTCACTTTTTAAATTTTATGTCATGAAAAAAATCTTTACACTCTTTATCGCCTCTTTATTTTCACTGAGCCTGCTGGCTTTCGACGGAACCCGTTTAAGTATTTCGTCCCTGGCCACCGGTAAGGAACTGAAAATTGAAATCGATGGCCGCAAGCTCAACATGAAAAATAACGCCATCACGATCGGCTATATGGGAGATGGATACCACCAGGTAAAGATCTTCCGTGACAGCAAAAGGAATGGAAACGGGAATGGCTATGGCCGCCGTGAGGATATCGTGTATAACGGATCCATTATCCTGAAAAGGGGGTTCCATACCGATATTACCATTAACCGTTTTGGTAAAATCCTGATCGATGAACGCCGGATCGACCGCAATGATGACTGGTACCAGGAAGAAGATGAGTACTATGACACCGATGATCATGGGTATGGTAATGGTAACAATAACGGTAACGGTGGCTGGAACGGCGGTTATGGCAATGTCATGCAGGCCCGTGAATTTGAATCACTGAAAGAGTCACTCCGCAAGGAATGGTTTGAATCCAACCGGTTACAATCCGTAAAATTCATTATCGACAAAAACAATTTCACCACCCGCCAGGTAAAAGAACTGATGCTGCTCTTCACCTTTGAAAACAACAAACTGGAGATCGCGAAATATGCGTACCCCAAAACCGTGGACAAACAGAACTATTACCAGTTGAATGAAGTGCTGACGTTTAACAGCAGTAAGGAGGAGCTGGCGAGGTTTGTGAGGAGGTGAGAGGAGAGAGGAAAGAGGAGAGAGGAGAGAGGAGAGAGGATAAGGGAGATTTTAATAAAAAAGCAACCCTCCATTATGGAGGGTTACTTTTTATATTTTAAACGTCCTGCTTAAAAGGACACTTTCCATTCTCCTCTTTCCTTTTTCCTCTTCTTTAGTTCCCTTACTTCTTCAGGACTTCCGCCATTTTTTTCCCGATATCAGCCGGGCTGCTTACCACATGGATGCCGCATTCGGTCATGATTTTCATTTTGGCGGCGGCTGTATCGTCAGCACCGCCTACGATGGCACCGGCGTGACCCATACGACGGCCGGGAGGGGCTGTCTGGCCGGCGATAAAGCCAACCACGGGTTTTTTATTTCCGGTTTCTTTGATCCAGCGGGCTGCTTCGGCTTCCATACCGCCCCCGATTTCGCCGATCATTACGATGGCATCCGTTTCGGGATCATTCATAAATAATTCAACTGCTTCTTTGGTTGTGGTTCCGATGATGGGGTCTCCACCAATACCTACGGCTGTGGAGATACCCAGACCGGCCTTGGCCACCTGGTCAGCTGCTTCATAGGTAAGGGTACCGGATTTGGAAACGATACCCACACGTCCTTTAATAAAAACAAAACCGGGCATGATACCCACTTTACATTCTTCAGCAGTGATCACGCCGGGACAGTTAGGTCCTACCAGGCGGGTATTCTTACCCTGCAGGTAGTTTTTCACTTTTACCATATCCTGAACGGGAATTCCTTCGGTGATGCATACCACGATACGGATACCGGCATCGGCCGCTTCCATGACCGCATCTGCTGCAAAAGCCGGGGGAACGAAGATGATACTTACATCGGCGCCGGTCGCTTTTACGCAATCAGCAACGGTATTAAACACGGGTTTATCGAGATGGCTGCTGCCTCCTTTGCCGGGAGTGACACCACCCACTACATTGGTTCCGTATTCGATCATCTGGGTGGCATGAAAAGTGCCTTCTGTACCTGTAAAACCCTGTACCAGGATTTTAGAGTCTTTATTAACGAGGATACTCATAGTTTGGTCTTAAAAGTGCTGCAAAAGTAAGGCATTTGCCTTGTTCTCAGGACTACTTTATTCAGCTTTTTGGAGGGCTCAGAGCGAGGGGCCGTCTTTGCTTGTCATTTCGTCCATATTGCGGTGATTGGGAATCTTGCCGGTTTCTTCCAGCATCCGCATATCCTTGGCATCCTGCAGGAACTCAGAAGCGAAAATGAAGCTGTTCAGCCGTTCATTTTTGCTGAAAATGATGTCTTTTTTGGAGCCTTCCCATTCTTTCCGGCCCTGGTACATATACAGGATATAATCCCCGATCTCCATCACACTGTTCATGTCGTGTGTATTGACGACCGTGGTCATATTAAATTCAATCGTGATTTCCTTGATCAGCTTATCAATCACCAGGGAGGTCTGCGGATCCAGTCCGGAGTTAGGCTCATCACAGAAAAGATACTTGGGGTTGAGTACAATGGCGCGGGCCAGGGCCACCCTTTTTTTCATACCGCCGCTGAGTTCGGCCGGGAATTTTTTATTGACATCTTTCAGGTTCACCCGATCCAGTACTTCATTTACCCGGTCCAGTTTTTTACGATGGGTATCGGTGGTGAACATGCTCAGCGGAAACATAATATTCTCTTCCACGTTGAGACTATCGAAGAGGGCCGAACCCTGGAAGAGCATCCCGATTTCCTTGCGGATATTGGTTTTATCCTCCCCGGACATTTTAGTGAAATTCTGTCCGCCATAAAGCACATCCCCGCTATCTGGTTCAAATAATCCAACAATACATTTCTGCAATACGGTTTTGCCACTGCCGCTCGAACCGATAATGAGGTTACATTGCCCGGCTTTCATCACCGCGCTTACGTCTTCGATCACGACCCGGCCGTCAAAACTTTTCTTTATATTGTTTACTTCGATCATGCAGCAATTAGAGGAGTAAAGCCGATAATAAATAGTCAGCAAACAGGATCAGGATACAACTCACCACCACCGCTTTGGTACTGGCTCTTCCGATCTCCAGGGCACCGCCTTTTACATAGTAACCATAAAAGGCAGGTATACTGGAAATGATAAAGGAAAAAACGTAAGATTTAATCAGGGCAAATATGACATTGTAAGGAACAAAATATTCAAGCAGTCCCTTATCATACATACTGGTTGAAAGAATACCCGCCGCAGTTCCGGCCAGCCGGCCTCCCCAGATTCCGAGGGCCATGGCAATTACCACCAGCAGGGGAATCATCAGCAGGGCCGCCACGATTTTTGGCATGATCAGGTAGGTCTTGGTGTTTACACCCATAATTTCCAGGGCATCGATCTGTTCGCTGACCCGCATATTACCCAGTTCACTGGCAATACGACTTCCGGCCACACCCGCCAGTACAATACATACCAGGGTGGGGGCAAATTCCAGGATCACGGTATCCCGTACGATCTGTGCAATGGTGGAAGGGGGTATCAGGGGGCTGACCAGCTGATAGGCTGTCTGGATGGTGGATACGGCCCCGATAAACACGGAGATAATCGCCACGATCCCCAGTGATCCAAAACCAATTTCGGTGCACTGGTGAATAAATTCCTTCCAGTACATTTTATGGTTCTCGGGCTTGGAAAACATCCCCTTGATCATCAGGAGATAGCGGCCTATGTCGTTGAAAATGGTCATACCGGCTGCTAAGATACACGATGCAAAAGGAAAAAGCCAGTACAGGGTGAACTGACTGGCTTTTTTAGCATTTTAAAGCGGATTTCCCGGGCTTATTTTGGTTCTTTCCGAAGCCGTTTCCACCAGGGTGATCTTTTTATGATCTCCTGGATCGATATTTTGCTTTTGATCTGGGCATCCACCACAGCGATCTGGGCCATATTGATAATGCTTCTCACGGAACTGCCCAGTTGCAGTACGTGTACCGGTTTTTTCAGACCCAGCAGAATCGGTCCCACCGCATCGGCCACTTCCAGTTCTTTCAGCAGGTTGTAGGCAATATTACCCGAAGCCAGGTTGGGGAAGATCATGGTGTTCACATCCTGATCCACCAGTTCGCTGAAGGGATAATTTTCCTTCATCATTTCCTTGTTCAGGGCCACGCCCGCGGTCATTTCACCATCCACGATCAGGCTGGGCATTTTCGATTTTACAATTTTGCGGGCTTCTGCCACCAGTCTGGCTTCGGGAGAATCGCTGCTGCCGAAAGTGGAATAACTCAGCATCGCGATCCGGGGGGTGATATTGAATTGCCGTACTTCCCGGGCAGTCAGGAGGGTGATTTCGGCCAGCTCTTCCGCAGTCGGGTTAAAGTTTACGGTGGTGTCTGCCAGGAATAACGGACCCTTCTTGGTCAGCATCATATACATACCCGCGATCTTGCGAACGCCTTCCTCCGTACCAATCGTCTGGATGGCCGGGCGAATGGTGTCCGGATAATTCTTGGATAAACCGGAGATCATCGCGTCGGCATCACCACATTCCACCATCATACAACCATAGTAGTTGCGGTCCTTCATGATCTTCTTTGCTTCGTAGGCATTAAAGCCACGGCGGCCTCTCTTGGCAAAGAATATTTCTGCATATTGATTTCTTTTTTCCTCCTGTGCATCGCTGCGTGGATCAAAAACGGGAAGATCATCGATGTCGATCCCATTTGCTTCGGCTATGCTGCGTATTTTAACCTCATCACCCAGCAGGATCGGGTAACCGACTCCCTCATCAAAAATGATCTGGGCGGATTTGAGGATCTTGACATTATCTGCTTCCGCAAAAACGATCCGTTTGGGATCCCGGCGTGCTTTATTACCGATGGCCCGCATCACCTGGTTGTCCAGGCCAAGGCGTTTATTGAGATCATTCACATATCCTTCCCAGTTGGTGATCGGTTGTTTGGCCACCCCGCTTTCCATAGCGGCTTTGGCGACAGCCGGTGCCACGGTGGAGAGTAAGCGCGGATCGAGTGGTTTGGGTATAATATAATGTTCGCCGAAACTGATATTGGTTTCGTTATACGCCATATTCACAATATCGGGTACCGGTGTTTTTGCCAGTTCGGCCAGGGCCCTTACCGCGGCCAGCTTCATGGCTTCATTGATCTGTACTGCCCGTACATCCAGTGCTCCACGGAAGATATAAGGGAAACCGAGTACGTTATTCACCTGGTTGGGATAATCGCTGCGGCCGGTGGCCATAATGATATCTTTCCGGGCTTCGGTGGCTTCTTCCCAGCTGATTTCGGGATCCGGGTTGGCCATGGCAAATACAATGGGATTTTTGGCCATGCTTTTGATCATTTCTCCATTCAGCACACCGCCTTTACTCAGCCCGATAAATACATCGGCATCCTTCATTCCCTCCGCAAGACTCATGGATTTACCAGGAACAATAAATTCTTTTTTCAGTTCGTCCAGGTCGGTCCGTCCTTCATGGATGAGGCCCTTGCTGTCAAACACCCTGATGTTCTCCCTTTTTACACCGAGCCCGATATAGAGTTTCATACAGGCTACGGCGGCTGCGCCGGCACCACTCACGACTATTTTTATTTTCTCCAGTTTCTTTTTCTGAATCTCACAGGCATTGAGCAAGGCGGCTGAACTGATAATCGCCGTTCCGTGCTGGTCGTCGTGCATCACCGGAATTTTCATCTGCTCTTTCAGTTTCTTCTCGATGTAGAAACATTCAGGCGCTTTGATGTCTTCAAGGTTAATACCGCCAAAAGTGGGTTCGAGTGATTTGACGATCTGTACAAATTTTTCGGGATCGGTTTCATTGATCTCAATATCGAATACATCGATATCGGCAAATATTTTGAACAACACGCCTTTCCCTTCCATTACCGGCTTACCGGCTTCCGGACCAATATTGCCCAGTCCCAATACGGCAGTGCCATTACTGATCACCGCCACCAGGTTGCCTTTGGCGGTGTACTTATAAACATCTTCGGGATTAGCCGCGATTTCAAGACAGGGGACGGCTACCCCGGGGGAGTAGGCGAGCGACAGGTCACGTTGTGTCTTGGCTTCTTTGGTAGGGATTACTTCAATTTTGCCTGGTCTGCCTTTGGCGTGGTATTCCAGGGCCTGTTGTTTGCGAAGGTCGTTTTGCATTACAAAAGTATTATTTCTTTATGCTGCGAAAGTTTCAAAACAGGGTGCAAGGTACTGAATATCGGGCCGACCCGGCCTGACGACTATCATACACCCGGGTAACAGGCAATACAGCGCTGCGGCCTTATTTTTTAGTATAAATAACAGGAAAGTCAGTAGCGGGCGCTGGCACCCATCCAGGCCATAATACCCATGCCGATCTCTATGGCAGACTCATCAATATTGAAAACGGGTGTATGCACACCGGCGGTAATTCCTTTGGATTTATTCATGGTGCCCAGTCTGAAAAAGCAGGCCGGTATTTCCTGTGCATAATAGCCAAAGTCTTCTGCCCCCATTCTCAATTCAGTTTCGCTTACATTTTCAGCACCCATAAAGGTTTCTGCCAACGACATTGCCTGGGCGGTCAGCCGTTCATTATTCATCACACAGGGATAGCCTACGTCAATGTGCAGGTCAGCTTCACCACCCATGGATTGCACGAGGTCATGGGTCAGCTTACGCATCAGTTCATGGGCTTTGAACCGCCAGGTTTCATCCATGGCGCGGAAGGTGCCCATCAGTTTTACTTCATTGGGAATAACATTGGTGGTATTTCCTCCATTGAAGGAGGTAATGGAAAGTACCGAAGGATTAAACGGATTATTATTCCGGCTGATCAGTTGCTGTAAAGCCACGATCAGGTGAGAACTGATCAGGATCGGGTCCACGATCAGCTGGGGAGAAGCCGCATGACCGCCCTTGCCTTTAATGGTAAAATACAATTCATCGGCACTGGCCATAACTTTTCCGCCCCGGAAACTCAGCTGTCCCACTTCTAAAATGGTATTGACATGCAGGGCCAGTATTGCCTGGGGTTTTGGGTTTTCCAGGACACCGTCTTTTATCATTAAGGAGGCGCCTCCCGGATTTTTTTCCTCACCGGGCTGGAACACCAGTTTCACTGTGCCTTCCCATTCATAGCTTAGTTCTTTCAGGATCTTTGCCGCACCCAGCAGGCAGGTGGTATGCACATCATGGCCACAGGCATGCATGACGCCCTCGTTTTTTGACTTATAAGGGATATCATTTTCTTCTTTGATCGGAAGCGCATCCATATCCGCCCGTAAGGCAATGATCCTGCTTTCCGGGTTCTTTCCTTTGATCAGTCCCACCACCCCGGTAGTGGCTTTTACTTCAAAAGGGATATCCAGTGCAGCCAGCCGTTGCTGCACGTATTTGGATGTTTCAAATTCCTGGTAGCTCAGTTCAGGGTGTGCATGCAGGTGATGACGGACTTCAATAAACTCAGGGGCATATTTTTTTGCCAGGGCTTTGATGGTTGAATGCATGGGGCAAAAATAAACAAACCATTCTTTAGGGGAATGGTTTGTTCAGTACTTTATGCGGAGTGGTTCAGAGCGACATTTCTTCTTCCCCGGGTTTCAGCGGTTTTACTTCAATGGTATCATTCATGATAAATACGCCTTTGGGGAAGTAGACATTCAGCCTTTTCTGGTAGGTTTCAGCATCTTTCCGGTCTTTGAAATTGCCGGCTTTTACTTTATAGTAGGGTGACTGGTGCCAGAGATAAGCCTTCAGTTCAGGGAAATAGGTATAGACTTTTGTCTTGGCGCTCAGTGCTTCATCCCGGTTACTGGTACTGATGATCAGGATCCTGAATCCTTTATCTGTCCGGCGGCCGGAACGGCTGGTTTCCTCGTTGATCTGGGCCTGTTTTCTTACCAGCAGGTCTACCCGGGGGTCTTTATGTACGATGACATAATTCGTATCATTGGTGATCCCGGTGGTGTCTTTCAGTACGGCCTTTGGGTTATCCTGGGCCAGACTGAGAAGGCTGAATAAGGTGAGTGCAATGGTTAAAATGAATTTCATATATATGGTGGGTGCAAATATCTTACCAATTCGGGTTAAAAAGTACAAAGCGGGTCCATATTCACCGGATGAACTTTACAACTGCCTCATTCTGTTTAATCCCTGTTCTCAATATCCTCCGCCCGCTCCCGCTATATTTTCCACCGGGTGCCAGGTGGTCTTGATTTCCTGGGTGTCCATGATAAAATAAGGCGATTGCCCTTCTTCACTGTACCAGTTTAATTTATCGTAGAAAAACACCCGTTTCAGGTTCACAGCTGATTTTTCCCGCATCATCTTCTTTATATCAGTGTTGTTTTCGCAATAAATGGTTGCATTTACATCCATATGATCGGTAAACCAGGTGGCCAGTTCGGCCGGCTTTCCGGTTAATATATTCACTACGCCTCCTGGTAAGTCAGAAGAGTTGAGTACTTCTGCAAAAGTGACCGCGCAGAGGGGTTTCGTTTCGGAGGCCAGCACTACGCAGGTATTACCTCCGGCGATGACCGGGGCAATTACGGAAACGAGTCCGAGCAGTGAATCACCCTGCGGGGCAATAATGGAAACCACCCCGGTTGGTTCAGGGACTGAAAAATTAAAATGGGAAGAAGCCACCGGGTTTACGGCGCTGAATAGTTGCTGGAATTTATCACACCAGCCGGCATAATAGATCAGGCGGTCAATGGCGAGATCCACTTCTTTCTCCGCCGCGGCTTTTGTCGCATCCTGCAACACCAGTTCTTCGATAAACTGGGCTTTCCGGCCTTCCAGCATTTCCGCCATCCGGTAAAGGATCTGGCTGCGGTTAAAAGCAGCCCTTGTGCTCCAACCGCCCACAGCTCCGCGGGCCGCTACCACGGCATCCCGGAAATCCTTCCGTGAACACAGGCAAACATTTGCCAGTTTTTTACCGGCTTTATTCACCGGGCTGTAATAACGTCCGGATTCTGTACGGGGGAATTGTCCGGCTATGTAGATTTTGTAGGTTTTCAGTACTTCGAGTCGCATGCTGATAAGTTGATAAGTTAATAGGTTGACAAGTTAATAGGTTGACAAGTTAATAGGTTGACAAGTTGATAGGGTGGTTTTCTTAGGAAGTTCTTGTTAACATGTCAACTTGTTAACTTGTCAACTCCAGATATGGTAACAACCCATGTAATCCACCTTCCCTTCCGAATCCGCTTTCTTTATATCCGCCGAAAGGAGAAGTGGGATCAAACTTATTAAATGTATTGGCCCATACTACTCCCGCGCGCATCCGGCGGGTCATGTTAAAGATCTTCGATCCCTTGTCGGTCCAGACCCCTGCGCTTAAGCCATAGGGTGAGTTATTGGCTTTTTCTATCACTTCATCGTCTGTTCTGAAGGTGAGGATCGAAAGCACCGGGCCGAATATTTCTTCCTGGGCAATACGGTTGCTCTGGGCCACATTGGTAAACAGGGTGGGACGGCAGAAGAATCCTTTGTTGGGAAGGCGGCAGCTGCTTTCATAGATCTCGGCACCTTCTTTTTTACCGATGCTGATATATTTCTGTATAGTGGCCAGTTGTTGTTTTGAATTAATAGCCCCGATATCCGTATTCTTATCCAGCGGATCACCAACGATCAGCGATTCCATCCGGTCTTTTAATTTACGGATCACCAGTTTGGCCACTGATTCCTGAACATACAGCCTTGAACCGGCACAACAAACATGTCCCTGGTTAAAAAAGATCCCATTGATCACCCCTTCCACGGCCTGGTCGAGCGGGGCATCTTCAAAAATAATATTCGCGGCTTTACCACCGAGTTCGAGGGTGACCCGTTTATTGGTGCCGGCAACAGCGCGTTGAATAATTTTTCCCACATCAGTAGAACCAGTAAACGCAATTTTATTGATATCCGGATGATTTACGATGGCAGCGCCGGTGGCTCCGGCACCGGTAAGAATATTCACCACACCGGGGGGAAGGTCTGCTTCCTGTATAATTTCTGCGAGTTTAAGGGCGGTAAGCGGGGTGGTTTCAGCCGGTTTTAATACAACGGTATTCCCGGTGGCCAGTGCCGGCGCAATTTTCCAGGCCGCCATCAGTAATGGAAAATTCCAGGGTATGATCTGCCCGGCCACCCCGAGTGATTCGGTTTTCCGGTTGGGAAAGGCATATTCCAGTTTATCAGCCCAACCGGCATAATAAAAGAAATGATTGGCCGCGGTGGGTACATCAAAGTCGCGGCTTTCACGGATGGGCTTGCCTCCGTCCAGTGTTTCGATGATGGCCAGTTCCCGGGCTTTTTCCTGCACCATCCGGGCGATACGGAAAATATATTTCGCTCTTTCTTTGGCCGGCATTTTTTTCCACACCTTATCATAAGCAGTTCTTGCGGCTACGACGGCTTTATTCACATCAGCGGTATTGGCATCGGCCACTTCACTCAGCTTTTCCTCATTGGCCGGATTGATAGTATCAAAGTATTTTTTACTGGCTGGTTTCTCCCATTGGCCGTTGATAAACAGGTCATATTGTTTATTGATCGTAGCAGCACTTTTGCTTTCTGGCGCAGGGGCGTAGGTCCAGGAACTATCAAACTTAAGCCTGATGGTATTTGTTTTCGGCTTTGTTATTTTCTTCGCCATAGTATGACTGCTTGGTTTAATAAGTTTAAGAGGTTAATGAGGGTTCAATGGTTTAAGCGATTCAAAGATTTGAAACCTTCTAATCAGCACTGAAATAATTACCCGCCTGGTACAAACCAGTTTCCATTTTCACGAGCTGCATCAGCACATCATTGGCGAGGCTGCTGGCGCCGAAGCGGAACCATTCATTGGTCAGCCAGTCGTCGCCCAATACTTCTTTTACCATTACCAGGTAATGAAGGGCCAGTTTGGATTTGGAAATACCACCGGCTGGTTTCATGCCGATCATTTTTCCGGTCTTATAATAAAAATCACGGATCGCTTCCAGCATCACCAGAGTAACGGGCATAGTAGCCGCGGGTTGAATTTTTCCGGTGGAGGTCTTAATAAAATCAGCCCCGGCATGCATGGCAATATCGCTGGCCCGGCGGACTTTATCATAAGTGCCCAGTTCGCCTGTTTCAAGGATCACTTTCAGACGGGCTGGTCCGCAGGCTTCCTTGATCATCGCAATTTCATCAAATACAAAATTGTATTCCCCGGCATGGAATTTTCCACGACTGATCACCATATCCACTTCATCAGCCCCATTGGCCACGGCATATTTGGTATCCCGGATTTTCACTTCCCGGGGAGCTTGCCCGCTCGGGAAGGCGGTGGCGACTGAAGCGACATTGATACCAGAGCCTTCGAGGGCTTTCTTCGCCACCCTGACCATACTGGGATACACACAAACGGCAGCCACCGCAGGCAGACCAGGAAGGGCATCGTGCGGATGCATCGCTTTGTAACAGAGTTGTTTTACTTTACCGTCAGTATCCTTTCCCTCAAGGGTGGTCAGGTCGATCATATTCAAAACCAGTTTCAGTCCATTGAGCTTGGTTTCGTTTTTAATACTGCGTTTGGTAAAACGGGAAGCCCTTTCTTCCACCCCTACCTGGTCGATCCTGGGGGAAAGGGAGAAGTCCGGGACTGTGATTTTTTCCTTCGTAATCGCCATATCGGTAATTTCTTGTGTTCAAAAGTAAAACTATTTATGGGGATTAATGGTTAGTAAATATTACCTGTAATTGCCTGAAGGTTAAGGGTGTTTTTTCCGTCAAAGGGCCGCTGCCGTTCATCCATTAGGCAACGGCAGAACGATATTTTTATGTAAAATCGTTTTTCGATAACTTTCATCAAAATCAACAACTGTATGAGAAAACTGAAAAGACTGGCCGGGGCATTGTGTTGCCTCCTGGTGGCCACGGCCGCATTTTCCCAGCCTACTTTCCCGGAAAATGGAATCGCCGATCCCCGGCATGGTTATTATGCATTTACCAACGCCACGATTGTAAAAGATGCGGCAACCACCATTTCCAACGCCACACTGGTTATTAAGGATGGCCGTATAGTGGCTGCCGGTGCCGGATTGGCTGTACCGGCCGGTGCCGTGGAAGTGGATTGCAAGGGTAAATTCATTTATCCTTCATTCATTGATATCTACACCGATTATGGCACCCCGCAACGACAGCCACAAGCCGGTGGCGGCGGGTTCAATTTCTTTGCCCAGCAACAGTATGATAATGCCGTAAAAGGGCCATTTGGATGGAACCAGGCGATCAAGACGGATGTGGATGTCTATAAAGTTTTTAGTGTGAATGATGCGGCTGCCAAGTCTATGCGTGAAGCAGGTTTTGGAACCGTGCTCACCCATGTGAAAGATGGAGTGGCCCGGGGAACCGGTGCTGTGGTAACACTCGCCAATGCCAAAGAGAACCTGGTCATCGTAAAAGAAAAAGCCTCTGCCCATTACTCTTTCAATAAAGGAACATCCACACAGGCCTATCCTTCTTCGATGATGGGGTATGTTTCACTTTTGCGCCAGACCTTCCTGGATGCCGGCTGGTATAAAACAAAACCAGTGGAGGAAGGATTTAACGCCACCCTGCAATCCTGGAATGATATCCAGGGACTGCCGCAGATATTTGAAGCCAATGATAAATGGAATGATCTCCGTGCCGATCGTATCGGCGATGAGTTTGGTGTGCAATACATCCTCAAAGCCGGACAAAATGAATACCAGCGGATAAAGGATATGAAAGCTACCAATGCCACTTTTATACTGCCGCTCAACTTTCCCCAGGGACAGGATGTGGAAGATCCGAATGATGCCCGGCTGGTTTCCCTCGAGGATATGAAACAGTGGGAAATGGCCCCGTCCAATGCTGCTTCTTTTGAAAAAGCCGGTATTCCTTTCTGCCTGACCACGGCCGATCTGCGCAGTACCAGTATTTTCTGGACGAACCTGCGTAAAGCTATGGAATACGGTCTTACAGAGGCAAAAGCCATGGAAGCCCTGACCAAAACCCCGGCACAGACCCTGGGTATCTATGATAAAGTGGGAAGCCTGGATGCCGGTAAACTGGCCAACTTCCTGATCACAAATGGCCCCATTTTTAGTGAAAAAACAAATATCCTGTACAATTATGTGCAGGGTATTAAATACAATGTAAAGGACGATAACAATATCACCGGCACCTATAACCTGACGGTGAATACTCCGGCCGGTGAGGAAAAATATACACTGGATGTAAAAAGTACCAGTGCCGTAACCATGTGGGGGAAAGATACCCTGAACAGTAAATTCAGTTTTGATGGCAAACAGGTGAAACTGAGTTTTGCGGCTATGCCTAAACGTCAGCGCCCGCCCATGCCTCCCGGTGGCGACAGTACTCAACGCCGTCCTGGTGGCGGAGGATTTGGTGGTGGATTTGGCGGCCGTGGTGGTATGACCGATCAGGCGTTACCCGCCAATGCCACCCGGCTCGGTGGTGTAAGTAATGGCACAGAATGGAATGGTACCGGTGTGGATTCACTGGGTAACCAACTGACCTGGACAGCGGTCTTTGTAAAAGAAGCGGAAGTGAAGCAGGATAGTATGAAGAAAAAAGATATACCGGTGATGGGGAAAGTGACCTATCCCTTCCTGCCTTATGGCTGGAGTGAGGATGCGCAACCCAAACAGGAAACCCTGCTCATCAAAAATGCCACCGTATGGACCAGTGAAAAGGAAGGCATACTCGCCAATACTGATGTACTGATTAAAAACGGCAAGATCGCCGCTGTTGGTAAAAACCTGTCAGATCCTGCTGCCCGGGTGATCGATGGAACCGGTAAGCATATTTCTGCCGGAATTATTGATGAACACTCCCATATCGCGGCAGCTTCTATCAATGAGGGTGCTCAATCCGTTACATCTGAAGTACGGATCGGTGATAACCTGAATCCGGATGATATTAATATTTACCGGCAACTCAGTGGTGGGGTAACTTCTTCACAAATTCTCCATGGCTCTGCCAATGTAATTGGTGGACAATCACAGCTGATCAAACTGCGCTGGGGAGCCAATGACGCAGATATGAAATTCAAAGGGGCTGATGGTTTTATCAAGTTTGCCCTGGGAGAAAATGTAAAACGGTCTGCTTCCACACAGGGAAACAACCGGTACCCCGATACCCGCATGGGTGTGGAGCAGGTGCTGACTGACGCGTTTACCCGTGCCAAGGATTATAAAAAAGAGTGGGAAACCTATACTGCCGCAAAAGATCAGCTGATCAAAGCCAAAAAGCCATTGACCGGGCTGAATACCCCCCGTCGTGACCTGGAACTGGAAGCGCTGGTGGAGATCCTGGACCGCAAGCGGTTTATTACCTGTCACTCCTATGTGCAGAGTGAGATCACCGGGCTGATTGAAGTGGCGGATAAAATGGGTTTCAAGGTGAATACATTTACGCATATTCTTGAGGGTTATAAAGTGGCCGACAAGATGCTGAAGCATGGTGCCAATGCCTCTACCTTCTCTGACTGGTGGGCGTATAAAATGGAAGTGGAAGATGCCATTCCGTACAATGCGGCCATTATGCATAAAGTAGGTCTGAATGTGGCCATTAATTCGGATGATGCCGAAATGGCCCGCCGCCTGAACCAGGAAGCCGCCAAGACCATCAAGTATGGTGGTTTATCCCCGGAAGAGGCCCTGGAACTGGTTACGATCAATCCGGCCAAAATGCTGCATGTGGATGATAAAGTAGGCAGTATCAAAGTAGGCAAGGATGCGGATATCGTGCTCTGGTCAGACAGCCCGTTGAGTATTTATGCCAAATCACTTTACACCATCGTGGATGGTACTATTTATTTCGATCGCCAGAAAGATGAGCAGCTGCAACATGAAGTACAGGCAGAAAGGGCCCGACTGGTAAAGAAACTCAACGGAGAAAAAAGAAGCGGTGCCCCGATGATACCGGCGCAACCATCCTACCAGATCATGCATACCTGCAGTGATCATGGACATAGTCATGGGTTGCTGGTGGTGGATTCGGAGGAATAAGAGAGGAGAGAGGAAAGAGGAGAGAGGAAAGAGGAGAGAGGAGAGAGGAGAGTGGAAAGAGGAGAGAGGAGAGAAGAAAGATTGAAACAGAAAACATAATCCGGTTTTGTAAAAAGTGTAAGGCCGGTAACCATTAAAAAAGATAAAATGAAAAAACTGTTTAACCTGGTATGGCTGATGATTGCCACGGTGGCCTCATTTGCCCAGGCGAATGTACTTCCTGCTCCTGCACAGAAAGGAGTGATGTATGTTAAAAATGCCACGATACATGTAGGCAACGGGACCGTTATTGAAAACGGGATCATTGTGGTGCGTGATGGAAAAATCGAAAAAGTCGGAAAAGATATCGTTATTCCCGCTGATGCCACCGATGTGGTGGATGGGAAAGGAAAGCATGTGTATCCGGGACTGATCTTGCCCGTAAGTTCACTGGGACTGGTCGAAATCGGCGCGGTCCGGGCTTCCAATGATGCCCGCGAGATCGGGGATATGAATCCCAATGTGCGTTCCATTGTGGCCTATAACACGGATTCAAAAGTGATCAATACACTGCGCTCCAATGGTATCCTGGCTGCGAATATTGTGCCCCAGGGAAGTTTCCTGGCAGGCTCTTCCACGGTGGTACAGCTGGATGCCTGGAACTGGAAGGATGCGGCTATTCAACTGGATGGCGGAATGCATCTTTATATGCCTTCCCTGATGCCAAGACCCAGTTTTGGCCGTGGCGGGGGTGGTGGACGTCCCGGTGGCCCGAATGCAGGGGCAGGAGCCGAATCTGACCCGGTAAAAGAAGGGCTGCTACAGATCGAAAACCTTAAATCTTTCTTCCGTGAAGCCAAAGCCTACCTGGCGGCTCCTTCCCATGAGGAAGTGAACCTGAAGTTTGAGTCAGTAAAAGACCTGCTGGCCAAAAAACAGAAATTCTATGTACACGCCAATACGGTGAAGCAAATGCTGGTGGCCCTGGATTTTGTAAAGGAATTCGGACTTGATTTGGTACTGGTGGGCGCCAGTGAGAGCTGGCAGATTGCTGACCTGCTGAAACAACATAATGTATCGGTGGTGCTCCAGCAGATGCACAGTCTCCCAACCACAACAGATGATGACGTGGACCAGCCTTATAAAGCCGCCGCCGCCTTACAGAAAGCAGGTGTGCTTTTTGCCATCTCTGATGATGATTCACAAACCCGTGGCCGTAACCTGCCTTTCAATGCCGGTACAGCGGTTGCATACGGACTTGATAAGGAAGTGGCCCTTTCTGCCATCAGCCTGAATGCAGCCAAAATTATGGGTGTGGCCGATAAGACCGGAAGTATTGAAGCCGGTAAGGAAGCGAACTTTATTATCAGTTCAGGGGATATCCTGGATATGTCGACCAGTAATGTAACCGACGCTTTTATACAGGGACGTAAGGTAAACCTGGATGATAAGCAAAAACAACTGAGCGACCGGTATGAACAGAAATATGAACTGAAGCAAAAGAAAGGGTTTTAAACCCATACCTTAAAGGGGCTTTTGAGAAATCATAAAATTGTAAAGAGTCATTACAGTATTGTAATGACTCTTTTTTAATGTGGATCATTCAGGTTTCAAACTTTCTCTTATTGTTCATCGTGATGGTGATCATCGAATTCGATATGCTCCCCGCAATTGGGGCAGCGGTGGGTGCTGCGGATACGGGTGAGCCTGAATTCTTCGAGAAAGCCGGCGGTGATTATACCGGCGGGTAAGGCGAAGAAGGCCACACCGGTCAGCATGATCACCATGGCCATGGCTTTACCCAGGTAAGTCATTGGGTACATATCTCCATAGCCGGTGGTGGTGAGGGTAACCACGGACCACCAGATGGTGGCCGGGATACTGGTGAATTTTAATTTATTTACCGGGTGCATATGTTCAGCAAAATAAATAGCACAGGAGGCAATGATGATCAGGAATATGACCAGTACCAGGCTTAACAGGAGTTCATTGAAACGCTTTTTAAAAACATTGGTGATCACATGGGCCGACTTCATATAAGCGGTCAGCCTGAACAACCGGATGAAACGGAGTAAACGGAGCATCCGTAAGATGCGCAGGTCGAGACCGATGATCACATGTACATAGAAGGGGAGAATGGCCAGGAGATCGATCAGTGCGGCACCGGAAATCATATACCGGAGACGGCCTTTCACTGAACCCTTGTATTTCTCTTCATGGTTGCTGCTCCAGACCCTCAGAATATATTCGACGGTAAATATGATGACGGATACAATGTCAAAATAGTGGAAGAAATCCTTTTCCCAGGGATCGTCATGGAAGGAAGGAACCGTCTCCAGCATTACGGCAATCACATTCAGGATGATCAGCACAATAATGAAAATATTGATGATCTTATCCCAATGTTTGTCACCCACAATCTCGGGATGGAGCAGGCCGTGTACTTTCTTTTTGGTGGTCCTGTACATTGCTGTCGCTGGTTTTGGTATGACTAAAGATAAAGGAAATGGGGAAGATGTGGAAATAGTCAGTAGTCAGGAGCCGGTAGTCGGTAGCCAACAGCCCCTTCTCAGGATGTTGAATCTAAAACAACAAAAAGAATCTCGTTCTACGAAATTCAGCTCGTAACTCATACCTCGCAGCTCATACCTGTTTTCCTTCCAGAAAGAAAAAGACCGGCTTACAACCGGTCTTCTTTATTCGTAATTTCTGTTTATGCTTCCCTCCCGTGACATTGTTTGTACTTCTTGCCGCTGCCGCAGGGGCAGGGATCGTTCCGGCCGATCTTCGGACCGACAGAAACAGGTACCGGCTTGTCTTTTTCATTGGCGGCATAGTCTTCCCCGGCTGCATCCACTTCCTCTTTATTCGCCTTCATGCGACTCATATCGGTTTTCTGCTGCCGTCCTTCCTTCAGCTGTGTATTTTCTTCCTGGATGGGTAAGGAGGAATGACTCAGGAATGAAACAATATCCTTGTTTACATCCGCATTCATATTCCGGAACTGGTTATACGCTTCCATTTTATAAATAACCAATGGATCTTTTTGCTCCAGGTAGGCCGTCTGCACACTTTGTTTCAGGTCATCCATTGCCCGCAGGTGTTCTTTCCAGGCATCATCGATCACCGCCAGGGTGATGGTCTTCTCGAGGGCATTGGTCAGTTCAGCGCCCTGAGTGCTCAGCGTCTTGTCGAGATTGGTCAGCACGTTCAGTCCTTTGCGCCCGTCGGTAAACGGCACCACCACGTTTTCGATATGGTTTCCTTCCTTTACCCGGATATTTTTGAATACAGGGATCGCCTGTTTCTGAATCTCTCCTTTATGCTGGTTGTATTTTTCCGTGGCTTCGTTGTATAACTGCTCGATCAGTTTATTGATATCCCCCTTCTTAAATTCATCTTCCGTGATGGTGGTATCCAGTCCGAAGTTGACGATACAGGACATCCGGAAACCGTCAAAATCTTCCTGTTCCCGGAAGGAACTGACCAGTCCTTCGGCCATGGCAGAGAAAGAGGTATCAATATCCAGGGCCAGGCGTTCTCCGAAGAGGGCGTGGTTCCTTCTTTTGTACACGGCATTCCGCTGCATATTCATCACATCATCATATTCGAGCAGGCGTTTCCGGATACCAAAGTTGTTTTCTTCCACTTTCTTCTGGGCACGCTGTATACTGTTACTGATCATGCTGTGCTGGATCACGTCGCCTTCTTTATACCCGAGTTTGTCCATCAGGGAAGCAATACGCTCACTGCCAAACATCCGCATCAGGTCATCTTCCAGGGAAACATAGAACTGGGAAGATCCGGGATCACCCTGGCGACCCGCACGACCACGGAGCTGACGGTCAACGCGCCGGCTTTCGTGCCGTTCTGTACCAATAATGGCCAGGCCACCGGCTTCTTTCACCCCGGCACCGAGTTTAATATCGGTACCACGACCCGCCATGTTGGTGGCAATGGTCACTGCTCCCGGTAAACCGGCTTCAGCCACCACCTGTGCTTCACGGGCGTGTTGTTTTGCGTTCAGTACGTTGTGTGGAATTTTTTTCTGCTGCAGCATACGGCTGAGCAATTCACTCACTTCCACCGATGTGGTACCCACCAGGCAGGGGCGTCCTGCATTCCGGAGGATTTCTATCTCTTCTATAACCGCTTTGTACTTTTCCCTTTTTGTTTTATAGACCAGGTCCTGCTTGTCATCCCGGATCATTTTAATATTGGTGGGAACACTCACCACATCCAGTTTGTAAATACTCCACAACTCTGCGGCTTCTGTTTCCGCGGTACCGGTCATACCCGCCAGTTTGTGATACATCCTGAAGAAGTTCTGCAGGGTGATGGTGGCATAGGTCTGTGTGGCGGCCTCGATCTTTACATTTTCCTTTGCTTCAATGGCCTGGTGGAGTCCGTCAGAGTAACGGCGTCCGTCCAGTACACGGCCGGTTTGTTCATCCACGATCTTGATGGCCCCGTTATCAATGATATATTCCACGTCGATCTGGAACAGGGTATAGGCTTTCAGCAATTGCTGTACCGTATGGATCCGGTCAGCTTTCTGCGCATAATCGTTCAGGATGGCTTCTTTCTGCTGCAGTTTCTCTTCGGCACTGCTGCTGTTCTTTTCCACTTCCGCCAGTTTCACCCCGATATCCGGTAATACAAAGAACTCCGGATCTTCCCCGGTGCGGGTGATCATCGCCAGTCCTTTATCGGTCAGTTCAACCGTTTTATTTTTTTCATCGATCTGGAACAGCAGTTCTTCATCTACAATATGCATGTTGCGCTGCTGATCCTGCAGGTAATAGTTTTCCGCTTTCTGCATTTTCACTTTCACGCCGGGTTCACTCAGGAATTTGATCACCGGGCTGTACTTGGGTAAGCCACGGAAGGCACGGAATATATGTAGACCGCCGCTTTTCGGATCATCATCTCCTTCGGCAAAACGTTTTTTCGCTTCATTGAGGGCATTCCGGACAATGCGTTCCTGTTCCTGTACCAGTTGCAGGATACGGGGTTTGTGAATATGAAACTGCTGGTCATCTCCCCGGGCAACAGGACCCGAAATGATCAGTGGCGTACGCGCATCATCAATTAATACGGAGTCCACCTCATCCACCATGGCATAGTGGTGTTTGCGCTGCACCATTTCTTCCGGGGTGTGTACCATGTTATCCCGGAGGTAGTCGAAACCAAATTCGTTGTTGGTGCCATAGGTGATATCTGCCAGGTAGGCTTTTCTTCTTTCCTCACTGTTGGGCTGATGTTTGTCAATACAATCCACCGTAATTCCCAGCCATTCGAAAATAGTACCATTCCATTCCTGGTCACGACGGGCCAGGTAATCGTTCACGGTAACGATATGTACCCCTTCGCCGGGTAAGGCATTCAGGTAAGAGGGTAAGGTGGACACCAGGGTTTTACCTTCACCCGTGGCCATCTCTGAAATCTTGCCCTGGTGAAGTACAATACCACCGATCAGCTGCACATCATAGTGTACCATGTTCCAGGTTACCTGTCCGCCGGCAGCGGTCCATGTATTTTTGAAAATGGATTTGTCTCCATCAATGGTTACATATTCCCGGGTCACACTCAGGTCACGGTCAAGGTCAGTGGCGGTTGAAACCAGTTCAGTATTTTCCTTAAACCGGCGGGCGGTTTCTTTTACCACGGCAAAGGCCTCGGGTAAAATTTCGTCCAGTATCTCTTCGATTTTTTTATCGCGGTCTTTTTTCAGTTTATCCACGGCCTGGTAAATGGCATCCTTTCCCAGGAGGTCATTAAAGGGAAGGGCTTCTGCGGCTGCATTCTGATCAGCGATCTCAGCATCAATGGCCGTCAGGTGCGTTTTGATCCGCTGACGGAATTCCTGGGTCTTACCCCGGAGCTGGTCATTGCTGAGGGATTGGTAGGAGTTGAAAAACTGGTTGATTTTGGCTACATACGGTTCAATTTTCTTCACGTCCTTCTCCGACTTACTGCCGCCAAACATTTTCTGAATGAAACCAAGCATGGTTGTACTATTAAATATTATTGATTGATAGCGTTTTGGTTGTCAAAAACGGTGCTACGAAAAATTATGAGCCATTTTGACAGGATTTCCCTCTTTTACAGGGCGCCAAAGATAAGTCTTAGTTGGGAGTTTAAGATTCCGGCTTTTGTGAAACTTGCCCCTTTTTATCGTTAAAAATCAGGCCGGTTTCCCGGTATTTAGGGGCATGCTGTATCTTGCCCTCTTATTCAATAAACTTCTTGGCAATATGATCCTGCTATTTAAACGGTTTTTTCCCCTGCTTCTTCTTTTTGCCCTTCCTGCCTGCGGGGAAAAAGACCGGAAAACCAGGCCATTTGCTGAGGCAGAAAAGTTCTACCTGGACTACCAGGTCAATGCGGCCGAAGGGGATGATAAACTTACAGTATTACTGAGATTCAGGAATGGAGAGGAGGGGGATGCTTTTACACTACCGGACGGGGCGGCCGTTTTCCTGGACAATCAGGGTTTGACAGCCGACAGTTCAAAAAGAACAGGCAGCTATTATGAAACCCACCTGCCCATCGATTCCTTTGAGGGTTGGCATACGATTCAGTTAAAGCAAAATGACCGGCTGGTAAATGAAATGCGCTTCGAATTTCATCCGCTGACATTAGAGAATGAGCCGGGAGATACCCTGTCGCGTCAGGATCTGGTACTGACGTTCACGGGTCCTCAGAAAATGGGGATAATCCGGGTGATCGCCACTGATACGGCGTTCAGCAGCAGCGGGATCAACCGGGTGGATACCATGGAGGGTAAACTGACCATCAGCCGGGCAGATATGGAGAACCTGGTCAACGGACCGGTTCAGCTGCTTTTATCCAGGGAATGGGAAACCCCATTTGAGAAAGAAGGAAAATCAATGGGGAAGATCAGTATTGCCTATTCCCTGAGACGGGAATTCATTTTAAAGGATTAATGGCTTCATTGTCAATTTGTACCATTCGGACTGCCGCATCTGCCGATTGGACATAAAAGGATGTTCACAAGTAAGTAACAGGGTGGTTTTCAGGCCTGTTTTATTTTATAAAGATGCATGGATTTTTACCTCCCGCGCCCTACCTTTGCGGCCAATTTAAGTATCATTTATGGCAGGTCAGTTAAAAGAGGTTCGTAACCGGATCAAATCAGTACAAAGCACCCAGCAGATCACCAAGGCGATGAAAATGGTGAGTGCGGCTAAATTGCGCCGTGCACAGGATGCGATCATACAGATGCGTCCCTATGCCCAGAAACTGCAGGAACTGCTCAGCAATATTGTAAGCAACAGTGAGGCGGGAGCGGGTTTTGCCCTGGCAGCTGAACGCCCGGTGGAAAAAGTACTGCTGATCGTGATCACCAGTGACCGCGGACTGGCCGGTGCTTTCAATGCCAATATCATCAAACTGGCCAAAGCAACCATTGTTGAGAAATATGCCGAGCAACATAAAAAAGGCAACCTGGCGATCTGGAGTATTGGTAAAAAAGGGTACGAGAATTTTGTGAAGACCAATTACAAAGCAGACGACACATTCAAAGATATATTTCACCACCTGAGTTTTGAAAACGTACAGAAAGCGGCCCAGGCAGCACGTACCGCGTTTTCCAATAAGGATTTTGATGTGGTGGAAATCGTTTACAGCCAGTTCAAGAATGCCGCCACCCAGCGTTTTGTAGTGGAGCGTTTCCTGCCGATTCCGAAAACAGCCAGCAAGGCCGGAGCCACCAAGGCTGATTTTATTTATGACCCTTCCAAGGAGCTGCTGATTGCCGAACTGATGCCGAAGATCCTGAATACCCAATTATACAAGGCCGTGCTGGATTCCAATGCCTCTGAGCATGGCGCCCGGATGACCGCCATGGATAAAGCCAGCACCAATGCCAATGAAATGCTGCGTGCGCTGAAGATTTCTTATAACAGGGCCCGCCAGGCAGCCATCACCACCGAGCTGACCGAGATCGTGAGCGGAGCAGCGGCATTACAGGGATAAGGGAGAAGTTCGTAGTTAGTAGTCGGTAGTCGGTAGTCAACAGCCCCTGCTAAGGAAGACTGACTTAAGCAACCTCAATCTCGTTTTACGTTATTGGCTGTTCCCTTCTGGCTTCTAGCTTCTTGCTTCTCGCCCTCCAATAATTGTGAATAAACTGTGTATAGCATATCCCCCGTGATAGTTATCTTGCCAGTCCGTTTGACGTTAACAGAGGAGATACGGAACGGTGAATTTTCACCTTAATTGATTTTTCTTATATGACTATCGATAATCTTATACCCCATATTGAAGCACTGATTTTTGCCAGTGACAAGCCACTTACGACCATGGAAGTGACTGAACTGATCAACAATGCTTTTGGCTTCATGGAAGAAAAAATCACCCTTGACCAGGCAGAGGCAGCGGTGGATGGGATCCGCGAGAAGTATGCGACTGAATTCTATCCCTTTGAATTGAGGCAGAGTGGTGGTGGCTGGCAGTTCCTGACTAAAAAGGAATACCATAAAACCATTGCCCAGCTGAATGGCGATAAATTCCTGAAACGCCTGTCGGCAGCTTCTATGGAAACACTGGCCATCATTGCCTACAAACAACCGGTGACCAAGGGAGAGATTGAAGCAATCCGTGGGGTGAGTTCAGATTATGCCGTACAGAAACTGCTGGAAAAGGAACTGATCATTATAACCGGGCGCAATGAGAAAATGCCGGGACACCCGCTGGTTTATTGCACGTCTAAGAATTTCATGGACTATTTTGGTATCAACTCTGCAGATGATCTTCCGAAGATCAAGGAAGTACTGGCTGAACAACTGGTGGAGCCCACGGTCATGAAAGATATGCAGGCTATTGATGAAGAGCTGACTGATAAAAGGGAAGATACGGATGAACTGACCGCACTGGCTGTTACGGAGGGAGGGGAACTGGTGATTAATGAGGATGCCGGTGAAGGGGAAGAGAGTTAAGGAATACTGATATAAGTAAATATATTAACCGGCTCGGTACATTACTGAGCCGGTTGTTTTTTTATCTTCGTTGCTATGGCGACTGAACTCTCACACGAACAACTGTCAGCACTGGCCCGTGAATACGGCACCCCGCTTTATGTTTACCATGCCGAACGGATTAAGGAGCAATACAACCATCTGCTCCAGGCATTCAGCGGGGCCAACGTGCGTTTTTTTTATGCGGCAAAGGCTTTGACCAATATTAATATACTCCGGTACATCAACCAGATCGGCTGCCAGGTGGATTGCAGTTCGGTGAATGAAGCAAAGCTGGCCCTTTATGCAGGTTTTGAGCCGAAGAACATTCTGTATACGTCCAATAACGTTTCGTTTGAGGAAATTGAAGAGGCACAAAGCCTGGGCATTCATATCAATATAGACAGTCTCTCCAACCTGCGCAGGTTTGGCCAGCGTTTCGGTCATAGCTACCCGGTAGGTATCCGGCTAAGGCCGAATATCATGGCCGGGGGTAACCTGAAAATTTCAACCGGCCATGCCGATAGTAAATTCGGAATCCCATTGGAGAATTTATCAGCAATCAAGGAGCTGGTAAAAGAGACCAACCTGTTTATACGTACCCTGCACATCCATACCGGCAGTGAAATCAAAGATGTGGAAGTGTTTGCCAAAGGGATTGAAGTGTTGTTTGAAATAGCGCAGCATTTCCCTGAGCTGGAAGTGATCGACCTGGGCGGGGGCTTTAAAGTGCCGTATCAACCAGGGGAGGAAGGAACAGATATCCCGTTGCTCGGACAAAAAGTAAAAGAGGAATTCGATCTGTATGAAAAAAAGTACGGACGAAAACTGCAGGCCTGGTTTGAGCCGGGTAAATATATCGTTAGTGAATGTGGTTATTTTATCAGCAAAGTGAATGTGCTGAAACCGGCGGTCAATGCTGTTTTTGCCGGGATGGATACCGGGTTGAATCACCTGATCCGCCCGATGTTTTACGGGTCGTACCATGAAATTGAGAACATCTCCAACCCCGGGGGAAAGCCCAATAATTACAATGTAGTGGGAAATATCTGCGAAACGGATACGTTTGCCGAAAACCGGGCGATTCCGGAAATACGGGAAGGCGATTATTTAGTTTTCCGTAACGCGGGAGCTTATTGTTTTGAAATGTCTTCCCGTTATAATTCCCGGTTCAGGCCGGCGGAAGTGCTGGTGCAGGACGGGGTGGGAAGGCTTATTCGGAAGAGAGATGAGTTTAATGATCTTCTGTCCGGGCAGATTATCTGAGTTCAGAGAGGGCTGATTCGCAGCGAATACAATAAACAC
>CAZFLL010000040.1:28237-33352 GCA_964519865.1 uncultured Chitinophaga sp.
TATTTATTCAGCAAGTAACATTAGTAAGCACTATGTGTAAACCGCAGGTTTCTATGTATCCTGCCAGGAAACCACCCGCTTTTTGGACTATTGTTATCGTGATGAAACTCCCGCTTTAATACGCTGACATACCCTATGCCTGCCTGCCGGTAGGCAGGTGTTAATAAATCCGTAGGGCTATTCTCCCGGGACTTTAGAAGTAATTTCTCAGATAATTTTTTATACTTACTTATTCTCCAGGTTTTGTATTCACCGTAATTACAGTAGTGGTCTTCGACGTCAACGGCAAATTCCCAAAGGAGGACTCTGTATTTCCGGTGGATTCAATATTGGTGGTCTTTTCCCGGATCATCAAAGTCGTTTTATCCAGGGTGATCTTACCGGTTAATTTATGCGACAGGGTGGTGGTGGTTTCACTGCCCATCATTTCTGCTTTAGTAACGGTGCTGGATGTTCCGGTGAAATCAACAATGACGGTACTGTCAGTCACGGCTGTAAGTACATACGTGGTTTCATATTTATCGGTAAGGGTGGCGCCTGATTCAGTCCAGGATTCTCCCACTTTAACTCCGCCTTCTTTTTCCGGAATCACGCGGAAAAAACTTCCTTTTCCTTTTTTAGGAGGCTGCACCACATCCACTACTTCCTTCATCATGCTGGAAATGATCGCCATCCGGCTGTCTGTGGCAGATGCCTGAAAACTCTCCGGCATAGTGAGTAATACTTTGCCATACGGATCAATGATCATATTGTATTTCTTATCGAGCAATTCTTTTACCGGCTTGCCCATCTGTCCGTTCAGGTCTTTGGGATTGTCAGAATTGAATGCCTGTTTCTGGCCCATGCCATCAAAATTGAAACTGATCCGTTTTACCGTATGTTTCAGGCTATGGTTATCCTCGGTGGTATTGATCACATCATACTGGTGTAAACAGGCGGCGTCTACATTGAAGTCGATCGACTGTCCCATGGCCTGCTGGGCAATAGTGGTTTTAGTCTGCAGGTTGATCTCGATCACCTGGGCCTGTTGCAGTTTAACTTTTCCATCCACGGTTTGCGCGGAAACGGTCAGGCTGATGCAAAAACAGATCGCGGAAAGGGGCAAATAATATCTGGACATAGAAGGGAGGAGGTTTAGATGTACGAGCACACAAAGTTGACGAATCCGGCGCATATTCGTTGCAGCGGGGTGGAAAAATAATTCATATTAAGTTATCTGGCGGGCTTATTTTTTCCCTTGAACTCGTTACTTTTAAAATAACATATCAACCTTAAAACTGATTTCTATGCCTATCCGAATGACTGATGACCCGGTAGACCCCAATCAACAAGATGACAATAGTGGTGGTGGTGGAGACCGTCCGAATATTCCCGGTGGTGGTGGCGGGCTTTTTTCCCTGCTTCCCATGCTTTTGGGATTGTTTAAAGGAAAGGGGATTATACTACTACTGGTGTTGGGGGCCGGAGCTTATTTTCTCCTGGGAAGAAGCGGTGGCTGCAGCAATGTGCAGCAGATCATTTCCCAGTTTTCACAAAGCGGTTACAATTTTAACCCTTCGGAATTCAATAAGGCCTCGGTATATGAAGGGCTTGAAGATGATAATAACAAGAATCCCCTGCCTGAAGCAGTCTCCCTGCTGAGGTTTGCCCCTGAGCGGGGCAACCAGGGCCAGCAGGGCAGTTGCGTGGCCTGGAGTTGTGCTTATGCCACACAGACTATCCTGGCTTCAGCCGCCAGCGGGGCCGATCCCAACCAGATCGTTTTTAGCCCTTCTTACCTGTACAACCAGATCCGGTTAGAAGGCTGCCAGGGTTCTTACCTGCAAAAAGCCATGGAAGCCATGCAGAAAAACGGGGGAGTGGCGCTGAGCCAGTATCCTTATAATGACCAGGATTGTGAACGGGCACCGAATTCATCAGAAGTACAACTCGGGCGGCAAAATGTGATTCATGGTTTTACCCGGATCACCAATGGTGATAATATCAATGAGATCAGTGTGCGGGGCATTAAAGAACACCTGGCCAAAGATGCGCCGGTGGCCATTGGCATGATGGTGGGGCAGAGCTTTATGCAGGATATGATGGGTAAAGAACTCTGGCAACCCGGTGGTATGGATGCTTCACAAATGGGTATGGGTGGTCATGCCATGAGTGTGATCGGGTATGATGACCGGAAGTTTGGCGGGGCTTTCCAGATCATGAACAGCTGGGGGCCCGAATGGGGTAAGAACGGGGTGGCCTGGGTGCGGTATGGCGATTTTAAAACCTATGTACGTGAAGCCTATGGGGTGGATCCGCTGCCAAAACGGACAGCCGTATCGAATATTCCGCTGGAATGTACGATCGGACTGGTGAATAATGCCAATAAGCAGTATATCCAATTGCGTTCTTCGGGTGGCAATACTTTCCAGACGGTTTCCCCGATTGCCGTGGGAACCCGTTTCAAAATGGAAGTGAAGAATGAAACGGAATGTTATACCTATATTTTCGGGCAGGAGACTGATGGGAAAAGCTTTGTTTTGTTTCCCTACCTGAAACAGGGAGAAACCGTTTCCAAACATTCACCCTATTGTGGGATTACCGGTTATCGCTTATTCCCCAAGGCCCAGTCACTCGAAGCGGATAGCATTGGCACCCGCGACTATATTGCGATTGTGGTGAGTAAGGATGAACTGGATTATAACCGGCTCAACCAGGCGATCAGCAGCAGTTCACAATCCGGTTTTGCCGGCAAGGTCAATGAAGCATTGCGCAGTATACAGATACGTTCCGCCAGGTATAATAACACTACTGATGGCACTATTTATTTTAAAGTGGATGCCAATGATAATAAAGCCGTGGCCATGATCGTGGCCTTTGATAAACAGTAACCGGTCATGAATGAACATCGTCCTGAGTTTATCCGGCTGGTAAAGCACCCCCTGAAGTTCAGGTTATTCCTGCTGCTGAAATTACCAGCTGCGTTTATCGCCGGGGTGCGGGTGCGTGATATTGACAGCCGGCGGGCTGTGGTATCAGTGCCTTTTAAATGGTTAACACAGAACCCGTTCCGGTCCACCTATTTTGCCAGCCTGAGTATGGCCGCAGAAATGAGTACAGGTGTGCTTGCCCTCGCAGAAATCCATAAGCGTCAGCCGGCCATATCCATGCTGGTTGTTAAAGTTGAAGCTGATTATTTTAAAAAGGCTACCGATAGGTCTACCTTTACCTGTGAGGATGGAGATCTTTTCCGGCAGGCCATTGATGAAACAGTGGCGACTGGTGAAGCCAGGACGGTCAAAGCCCGATCGGTAGGTACCAATAAAGCCGGGGAAGTGGTGGCGGAGTTCTCGATTACCTGGTCGTTTAAAGTACGAAGTGGGAAAATAGAGAATAGAAAATAGAAAATAGAGAATAGAGAATAGAGAATGGAGAATAGGTGAGTAGGGATTGTGTGGATATGTTATGATTACCTGGTGATTTTATTAGTAGTTGAGGAGTTAAAAATTATCAATGTGATTTCTCTGTGTACCTATGTCTCTATGTGTTTAAATTTTGTGATCTGTTAAAACCCTATGCTCCCTTAATTATGAAAATTGCATTCCACGGCGCGGCGCGCACAGTAACCGGTTCCAAGCATATCATTACATTGAAGAACGGGAAGAAGATCCTGCTGGATTGCGGGATGTTCCAGGGCCTTGGTAAAGAAACGGATATGCTTAACCGTAATTTCGGATTTGAGCCGGGCGATATAGATGTCATGATCCTTTCGCATGCCCACATTGACCATAGCGGTCTTATTCCCAAGCTCATCAAGGAAGGCTTCAACGGGAAAATCTTCTGCACACACGGCACCAGTGAACTGGCGGCTGTATTGCTGGAAGATTCCGCAGAAATACAGGAAGATGATGTGAAATATGTCAATAAGCGGCGGGCGGCAACCGGTCAGCCCTACCTGAAACCATTGTATACGGTGGATGATGCCAAAAAAGCGGTGGACTACCTGGTGGAGGCCGATTATGGCCATTGGTTTGATGTTACCGATGGGGTACAGGCCATGTTCAGTGATGCCGGTCATATTATCGGCAGTGCCTGTGTAAACCTGAAAATACAGGAGAATAACAAAGTAACCCGGATCACATTCAGCGGGGATATCGGCCGTTACCGGGATGCGATATTAAAATCGCCGGAGAATTTTCCGCAGGCGGATTATATTATCATGGAAAGCACTTATGGGAACAGTCTGCATGACAGTCATGTGACCACCCCCGATATGTTGCTGGAATGGATCGAAAAAGCCTGTGTGCAGAAAAAGGGCAAGCTGATCATGGCCGCCTTTAGTGTGGGCAGAACCCAGGAGATCCTTTATTCACTCAACCAGCTTGAACTGGAGAACCGGTTGCCGGCTGTTGAGTATTATGTGGATAGCCCGCTCAGTATAAAGGCTACGGAGATCATGAAAAATTACCCGGGTTATTTCAACAAGACGATCCAGAAGATCATGCAGACGGACAGCGATCCGTTTTCATTTGAGGGGTTGAAATATGTGAAGACGGTGGAGCAGTCCAAATTGCTCAATTTCCAGGATGGACCGATGGTCATTATTTCTGCCAGTGGAATGGCCGATGCGGGACGGGTGAAGCACCATATCAGTAATAATATCGAGAACAGCCATAATACGATCCTGATGACCGGCTACTGCGAACCCCGCTCACTCGGTGGCCGTCTCCTGAATGGCGATAAGGAAGTCAATATTTACGGGGTCTTACACGAGGTGCATGCCGATATCGGGGCTGTCCGCAGTATGAGTGCCCACGGTGACTATGACGATATGTGCCAGTGGCTCTCCTGCCAGGACAACAAACAGGTGGCTAAACTCTTCCTGGTACACGGGGAGTATGAAGTACAAAAGGAATTTAAGCAACGACTGATCAGGAAGGGGTTCCAGGATGTGGAAATCCCCGAGCAGCACCAGGAGATAGGGCTTGGGTGATAGCACTTTAGGCCTGTTTTTGCCTAAAAAATAGCTTAAATTTCATTTCTCTCATTTCCCTAAAATCGCTATTTTTGCCGCCCGTTGCCGGGGTAGCTCAGCTGGTTAGAGCATCGGATTCATAACCCGAAGGTCGGCAGTTC